>JAJDTA010000042.1 GCA_022827405.1 Acidimicrobiia bacterium | reverse complement strand
CCGGTGGCCTGGACGTACACCGGGCGCACGAACAGCAGCGAGTCGCCCACCGGGATCATCAACAGGTTCCCCTGAAGCACGGTGGATCCCTGCTGGTTCAGCTGGGTGAAGGCGTCGGCAATCTGGGTGTCGGCCTGGATTTTCGCGTCCACAATGCTCGGGCCGGGAATGCTGGTTCCCGGCACGGTGTAGACCACGAGCTGTCCGTACTCGCCCAAGCTCCCATCCTCAGCGACGTCGCTCTTGGCGGCCATGAACGCAGTCAACTCCTTGCGCTCGTCCTCGTCGTCTCCCGACCCGGAAACGGGGACGAACGTTCGGAAGATCACGAAGTCCAAGTCGTCCTCTCCCGGGAGCTGGAGGAGCTGGTAGAAGGGCCGGATTCTCCGCTCGAGCTGACGGGTGGCCGCCGCGGTGGCCGTCTCTTCGGCGGCAATGGCCTCGGTCAACTCATCGACGAACGTTCGGGCGGTGATGCGGGTGCCCGGATCCTGGGCCACAGCCCAGGTCACCGAGTTGGCGTAGAAGGTCTCGGGATCATCAATGAAGTAGCGAGCCCACATAGAGGTCTGCACCCGGAACAGATCCTCGGGGTAGCGCAGGTGGTTTTTGAGATCGAGGGGCATCTCCTCGAAGTCCTCGAACAGGCCGGGGAAGATCTTCCGCCACGCCTGGATGATGGGATCGTCGGGGTCGATCACATAGAACGTGGTGGTGCCGTCGAAGGCGTCCACCACCACCTTGACCGAATTGCGGACGTAGTTGAACCTCTTGCGCAGCCCGCTTTCCAGCGGCAGGTCGCCGATGTCGGGACGCTGGCCGTAGGGATACCGGTCGCTGGTGGTGTAGGCGTCGAGAATGTAGAACACCCGCCCGTCGGAGACCACCGGATAGGGATCGGCGTCCAGTTCTAGGAACGGGGCCAAGTTCTGCACCCGAAGGCGCAGATCGCGATTGAAGATGATACGGGAATCTCCGTCCACGAATCCGGATATCAGCGGGTTGATGTCACCGAAGCGCAAGGCAAATGCCGACTGGCGGAAGAAGCTGCCGATCCCCACTCCCGCTTCCCCGTCGTACTCAAACGGAACCGTCTCGTTGGCCTCGGTGTAGTCCACCTCGGGTATCGAAGCTCCCACAATGGCGTACCCGGTCAGGTTCTCCCCGACATAGAGCTGGGGCCGGTCCATCTGGAATTCGTCGCTGGCCACCACCGGCACGTCTCCCACCACGAAGTCGGGCGATCCCTGGGTGGTCACCGAATTGACCGGCGCCACCGCCACGCCATAACCGTGGGTGTACTGGACATGGCGACCCTCCCACGACTGCTGGGGAACGTCGGCCACGTTGAGCTGTCGGGCACCGATGACCACCTCGGTGATTTCACCGTCGATCACGTAGCGGTCAACGTCCACCTCGCTGCCGAAGGTGTAGAACGTGCGCTCCGACTGCTCTACCTGGAAGGCGTTGGGCACAATGTCTGGGTCGAGCAATCGGATGTTGCGGACGCTGGGGTTTGTTTCTAGCTCTTCGATGGTTATCTCAATGTTGGGCTTGAAATCGTCGCGGGTAATCACGTTGTCCGCTGTGTTTTCGTCTCCAGGGTTCTTGTCGAATCCCAGGGCGTATCGGGTGGCCTCGATGTTGCGCTCGATGTAGACCGCTTCTTTCTGGGACTCCTCCGGCTCGGCTCGGAACCTTTGGATGATGGCAGGGTAGATCGCGCCCATGACGATGGCCACAACTATCCACAGGCCCACTGCGGTCACCGGCAACACCCAGCCTCGCTGCCAGATGTTGATCACCAGCAATACCGCCGACAGCACCGAGATCAGAAGCAGCAAGTTGAGCGCCGGCAGCTGCGCGTTGACATCGGTGAACGACGCCCCGTCCACCGGTCCCCTAGATGAGAAGTTGAGGCCGTACCGGTCGTAGTAATAGCCCACAGCCCGAACCAGGGCGATCAGGGCCAACAGAACCGAGAGGTGGACCTTTACCTGGGGGGTGACTCGCTGGCCAGTGGTCTGGACCCTGATGCCGCCGTTCACGTAATGGGCAATGGCGGTGATGACCGCCACGATGATGAGCGCCCGGAATACCCAGCTGACCAAGAACTGTATGAACGGAAGCTGGAAGACATAGAAGCCGATGTCTTGGCTGAACTGCGGGTCTTCGATACCGAAGTCCACGCTGTTGAAGAACAACATGGCCTTCTGCCATTCCCCGCCGGTGCCGCCGCCCACGATAAGGGCGAACAAGATGGCGATCACCACGCTCACCAACCGACGGCGATGGCCAACCGCATCGTGATAGTGGCCGAGCAGTTCCTCCTCCGGTCCGGGTGGGCGGGTGGAGGGCGCCAGGCGGTCGGCTATCGCCAAGTTGGAGTACATCAGCAAGAAGAACAGGACGATGAAGATGACCGACAGGATGATCTTGTAGACCAAGATCTCGGTCCAGACGCTTCCGTGGCCTAGGGAGTCGAACCACAGGTAGTCGGTCCACATGCGGGCCATTCCCCGCAAAGACAAGATGGCGGCCAGAAGCACCACCAAGATGAGCCCGGCGATGATTTTTGATCGGCGCGAGAACCGCGGGCGAGGTGGTGGGCCCGGTCGGGGCACACTTCGGGGGACGCGCATACCCGAAGGAGACTACTCGTCGCCGACGGAGGTCTTCGCAGCGTCCGGCGCGGTTTCGCGATCGTCCTGCGATGCACCGCTCTGGGATCGCAAGCGAGCGAAGATGGCCTCCACATCTCTGCTGTCGCCCACATTGGTCAGCACAGGATGTTCGGCCGCGGCCTCCACCGGGTCGCGCTCCGCAGGTGCCAGGATCGTCACGCTCTCATGGACCTCTTCGGTGCCATCATCTGTTGTGTTGGCGTCTGGTGCGGTGGTGTCCGGCACCATCCCCACAACCTGGGCATCGTCCAACTCCGACAGCAGGGCCAAGTCGGTGGGCTCGGTTTCGTCCTCTACTCGGCGGGCGGCCGCATCAGCCACCACCTTGGCCTCGGCCAACGACAGCTTGGCCGCCTCCATCGATTGCTCGATGGAGTGCCGAGCTTCGCCAAGGGTGGCCATCAACTTGTCGCGTCCGGCCCGGAGCCGCTCCACCTGGGCACGGGCCGTTTGGCGGCGGCGAGCCATGTCCCGCAATACTGTCAACCGGAGCGATTTGGCCTGCTCCACGATCTCCCGGCCCTGGACCCGGCCGTGCTCAACCTCAGCCTCGGCTTGCTCTCGGGCCTCTTGAAGCAGCCTGGCCACCGCTTGGGCCTGCTCACCGGCCTGCTCCAACAAATCCAACAGCTCTCCGGCCTCCGAGAGATCCTGATGTGACCGCAGATCCTCGACCGATTTGTCCAGCTTCTCGGCCAGCCGGCTGGCCCGGGCCGCCAACTCGTTGGCCTCGGTCTGGGTGAGGCGACGGGAAGCCTCCATACCGTCGTCGAGCAGTTTGACTCCCTGCCTGCTGAACTCAGGCTCGGGCTCGGGCTCGGGTTGCGCTTCGATTTGGGCGACTTGTTCCCGCAAATCCCGGATCTGCTGCTGGCCCGACTTGATCTGATTGCTCAGCGACACCAAATACGCTTGCACTTGCTTCTGGTCAAATCCCTTGCGGGCCACCGCGAATGTCTGGTTGGACACCTCTTCGGGATTTACCCGCTCAAATGGAGTGTCTCCCCCAAGACGTTCGGCCATGCTCGAATGGTAGTCCTGTCATGCCTAGGCCAATGCGTCCAAGGCTTCTTGCAGTGAAGCCACCCCTACCACTTGCATGTCATCGCCGACGTGATCGAGGGCGTCGCTCAGATTCGAAGTGGGAACCAGCAGAAGATCGACTCCGGCGCGGTCCGCCGCGATGGCCTTCTGGTCGACTTCCCCAATGGCCCCCACTGAGCCGTCGAACGAGATCGTGCCGGTGGCCGCCACGCTGAGCCCGCCGGTCAGCTCGCCAGGGGTCAACAGGTCGATGATCCCGATGGTGAGGGCCAGCCCGGCGGACGGCCCCCCAATCTTGCCGCTGTCGATGACGACATCCACCGGCAGCTCTCCTATATCGATTCGCTCGCGGGCGCTAACCCCGATCAACGCCCGCTCGGCATCTTCGGGGGAGGCGGTCAGCTCCAGGGTCACCGACTCCACCGAACCGCTGTCTGCCCTCTCCACATCCAAGACCACCGTCTGCCCGGCGCTTCGAGAGGCCAGCACATCTGCCAAATCCGCCAACTCGCCAACCGTGACGCCGTCGATCCCCACGATCACATCGCCGCGCTCCAGCAATCCTGCGGCAGGAGCGTCGGCCATGGCCTCAGCCACGATGACCCCCGAGGCAAGGCGGGGGATCTCATAGCCCAAGTGCTCCAGCGCCACCACGACGGCGGTGTGCTGGGAGGTCTCCATGCGCAGCTCGTTGAGCCGGCGCAGCTCGCTGCGGGTGCCGTCGCCGGTGAAGGTCCGCTCGGGCTCGATGTCCACCCCCGACTCGAACTCGGCGCCGATGCGCTGCCAAATGGTCAACCTCTGGCTGACCAGCACGGTCACCAGGGCGACCTCGCTCTCCGGGGGATAGACCTCAGCCCCCGAAACGGTGACCCGGGAAGGCACCTGCTCCACTGAGCCGGGGCGGACCGCTACCTGATCGGTGCGCCAGAAGGTGAACACCACCGAGGTGATCGCCAATACCGCCACCAGCACCCCCACGGGGACCAGCCAGGCCATGTTGCGCCGCCACCATGACGGCACCCGGTCATCGGTGGATGGAACTATCCTGGATGGCCCTGTGGTCGATTCGTCGCGCATTCGTGCTTCCCTCTCCGACGATACTTGGGCAGCGCTGAGAAATCGGTGGCAGCGCCGGTGGGAAAACTGGCGGGCGGCCAGGGCCGAGAGGGATGTCTTGGCCTCGTATCGGGCCGACTACGGCGAAGAAGCGCGGTTTCGATGGTGGCAGCGATTGCGGGCCGGTGTCGGCCTCTTCTTTGTGATCGTCTTGCTGGGAGCAGGACTGACCATGTTGGTGGGGCTCTTCTTCGTCGGCCTCACGGTTGCCCTGGAAACCCTGGTGTGAGCAGGTTGCCCGAAGACAACCAGCACGCCCCCAAGATTCGACGCCGCGACGCGGTGATCGCCGGGCATGCCGGAGACGAGGCCACGGCGAGGGCGGGCCTAGGTGCCGATGATCCCCAGGTGCGGGCATCGGCACTCGGGGCTCTCCACCGGATGGGCGCGCTGGCCGACGAGGCCCTGCTTCTCGCGCTTCGCGATACGTCGCCCAAAGTGAGGCTGCGGGCGGCCGTGTTGAGCGTGGGCCGCACCGCAGTATCGCCTGCCCCACTCTTGGACGACCCGAACGACGATGTCGCGGAGACCGCCGCATGGGCCTGTGGAGAGCGAGGCTTTGAAGAACTCGGCACTGTGACTCGGTTGGGGGAATTGGCCGCCGGCCATTCGAATCCCCTGGTTCGGGAAGCGGCCGTCGCCGCCTTGGGAGCGATCGGCCACCCTGCTGGGCTAAAGGCCATTGTGGGGGCAACCACCGACCGAGTGGCGGTGCGCCGACGGGCGGTGCTGGCTTTGGCCCCGTTCGACGGCCCCGAGGTGGAGGCCGCTCTCCGGCGGGCGGCCAATGACAGAGACTGGCAGACCAGAGACGCGGCCGAGCTGCTCACAAACCCCGACTAGATCGGGACTGCTCCATGAACCCAAATCACTCCATGAGCCCAAATCACTCCATGAACCCAAATCACTCCATGAACATCGCCTGGACGTCCTCAAACGACTCCAGACAGCGACCCGCCCCGATCACCACTGCCTCCAGCGGTGTGTCGACCAAGCTGACCGGCACATCGGCGGCCTGAGACAGACGCTCGCTCAACCCCCGCAGCAGCGACCCGCCCCCCACCAGGTGAATCCCGCGGGAGATCACATCCTGCGACAGCTCAGGAGGCGCCTCCACCAGACACGACAACACCGAGTCCACAATGGACAAGACCTGTTCGCCAATGGCGGCCCGCACTTCGAACGGAGACAACACGATGGTCTCTGGAAGACCGTTCATGAGATTGCGACCTCGAACCTCAGCGCTGCACTCACCCGCCACATAGGCCGCCGAGCCGATGGTGATTTTGACTTCTTCGGCGGTGCGCTCACCGATGGCTATTCCGAACTCGTGTCGAACATAAGACTGGATGGCAGCATCAATGTCGAACGATCCCACCCGGATGGCCTTGAGCGCGATCACCCCTCCCAAAGATATGAGCGCGGTCTCGCTGGTCCCTCCCCCTATGTCAACCACCATGTTGCCGACCGGCTCGTGAATCGGCAGGGAAGCACCGATGGCCGCGGCGAGCGGCTGCTCGATGAGCCGGGTCTCGGCCGCTCCCGCCCGCCGAGCTGCTTCCACCACCGCCCGGCGCTCGACGGCGGTAATCGCCGACGGTACGCAGATGACCACCTTGGGACGGCTGAAGCGATTGACCCCGGCCCGCAGGAGCAGCAAGCGGATCATGCGCTGAGTGACCTCGAAATCGGTGATTGCCCCTTTGCGCAGTGGGCGGACAGCCACAATGTGCGCCGGTGTACGGCCGATCATCTGCCACGCTTCACGCCCCATGGCCAGCACTTCGTTGGTCTTGCGGTTCAGGGCGATAACTGAGGGCTCGTTCAGGATGATCCCCTGGCCGCGGGCGTAGACCAGCGTGTTGGCCGTGCCAAGGTCGATCGCCAGATCGCGAGCCATGAGATCAGCCGGCCGACTCGCCCGAGGTAGAAACCGCCACAGCCTCGGAGATGTGCTGGGACTCCAAGCCCCAGCTCTCGCCCCCCTCCCAAATCTCCCGCTTCCAAATGGGGACGGTCGCCTTCAGCCCGTCGATGCAGAACCGGGCCGCGGCGAAGGCCTCCTCACGATGGGGAGCAGAGACCGCCGCCACCACCGCCGACTCTCCGATCTCTAACCGGCCAACTCGGTGCAGCAACGCCACCCGGCCGATGTCGGGCCAGCGGGCCCGAGCCTCGTCGACCAGCGCCTCCAGTCGGGGGGCCACCTGCTGCTCGTAGGCCTCGTACTCCAAAACGGTCACCCCGGGTCGTCCCTCTGAGTGGTCGCGGGCGGTGCCGCTGAACAATACGGTGCCGCCGCAATCCGGTCGGCCAACCCATGAGAGCACTTGGTCGAGCGGCAGCGGCGACTCGCTGAGCCCTACCCACACGTCGGCGGCTTCTGGCGGTTTCACGGATTGAGTGTAAACCCTGCGCTCTGGTGGGATTCCAGCCCGTTGACGCGGCTAGCGGCGAAATAGCCGGCGAGCGATGGCCGAGACCCCCCATACCAGCGCCAATCCCCCCACAACTGCTCCGCCCAGGGCGATCTGTTGACGGCGCCGAGAATCCAACATCCCCCAGGAGTGACCCTTGCGCCCGGAGACAAAGGCCAGCTCGCTGGTGAATTGAGGGGACCAACCCGCAGCGCGAATCCGATCGCTGGCCACAACCCAGGGAAACCGGGCATACCGGAGAACACCCGGGCTGATGGGCATGAGGCCGTACTTCCACCACCACGCGCTCAGCCGACCGAGAAGCTGCTCCGGCATGCGAACCCGCGAAGTCAGACCCTCAAGGTCGAGGGTGGTGCCGCTGTTCATCCAGCCTTCCGGGGCCACGTTGTACACCCCGGTTAGGTCACCCACCACCGACAGTTCCACCGCAGCCGCCAAATCATCCAGGTGGAGGAATTGAACCGGAACCTCGCTCTCTCCGGTGAGGCTGGCCGCCGAGCGCAGTGATCGGGCCACCCACCCCACGTGCTCTTCGGCCAGGCAGGCCGTGGGTCGCAGGGTGATGATGTCCACCTCGGGGTGGTCCTCGCCCCATTGAGCGGCGAACCGCTCCTGCTCAGCCTTTTTGACCGCAAAGCCGAATTCAGGAATCGGCCGCAGCGGAGAGGCCTCGGTGAGGGGAACAGGATTGTCTGGCCATGCGCCGTACACCATGGCGGTGGACATCAGCACGATTCGACCGACCCCGGCAGAGCCCGCGGCCTCCAAGAGCCGGCGGGTGGCCTGGCCATCACTGGTGCCCGCGGAGGCCTCGTCGGGCCATGGCTCCAGCGCCGACGCCAAATGGACCAGCACATCGACCTCGGCCAACAGCGCGCCGAGGTCCAGTTCCCCGACATCGCCGCGGACATAGTCCATACCAGCTATTCCCGGATCGGGGCGCAGATCGAAGCCTATGACCGAGCCGACCCGGCCATGTTCCACCAATCGCCGGCATACCCGACGGCCCAGCGGTCCGCATGCGCCAGCCACCGCGACGGTTAGCGGACTCACGGCAGTAGCATAAAGCAGCGTGGAAGGCCCTGACTCACCCGACGAGTTCAATCCCAGTGCGAACAGCGCCCTTCAAGATGATGTGACGCAGCGTGGATAGCCCTGACTCACCCGACGAATTCAATCCCTTCAAGGGTCTGCCGATCTTCGGTGATCTGGGCAAGCTCTTCTCCCAACAGGCGTCTTCCACCTGGGAGACGGCCCGCCAGTTCGCGGTGGCCTTGGCCACCGACTCGCAGCCTGAGCCCAACGTCGACCCTGCCGACCGCATCGCCCTGGGTGAACTGGCTCGAGTGGCCGAACTTCATGTGGCCAATGTCACCGGACTGTCGATTACCCGCGCCGGCCAAACCGCGTCGATAGTGCCCGTGACCCGGGCGCAATGGGCCACGGCCACCCTTGACGCCTACCGGGATCTCTTGGAGCCCATTGGGAGTGTGTCGAGCCGAACTGAGGACTCCGAGACGCCTATCGATCCCGCTCAGGCCATGTTCGGCCAGATTATGAAAATGATCGGCCCGGTCATGATGAGCATGACCGCCGGCAGCATGGTGGGAAATCTCGCCCGCCGGAGCCTCGGCCAGTACGACTTGCCCATACCCCGTGACGGCTCAGAGCTCATGGTGGTGCCAGCCAACATCGACGGGTTGGCTGACGAGTGGAGCTTGGACCCATCTGACCTGCGGCTTTGGGTATGCCTGAGCGAGCTGACCCATCACGCGGTGCTCTCCATACCCCATGTGCGCCAGCGAATCGACGAACTGCTGGCCGATTACGTGAGGGGATTCGAGGCCGATCCCGACGCGCTGGAAAGCCGGCTGAGCGACCTCGATCTCGCCAACGCTGATTCACTGAGCAGCCTCCAATCGGTGTTGGGCGACCCCGAGGTGATCTTGGGGGCTGTCCAATCGCCGGCCCAGCGGGCATTGCTCCCGCAGATCACGGCATTGGTGACGGTTATCGCCGGCTACGTCGACTGGACCATGGACAGCATCGGGCGCGGGCTCATCGGCTCATACCAGCGCCTCAGCGAAGCGCTGAGGAGGCGGCGGGTAACCGCCGATGCGGCCGATCGCTTCATCGAGCGGATGTTCGGCCTCGAACTCTCCCAGGACCAGTACGACCGAGGAGCGGCCTTTGCCAGCGGGGTGGTGGAGCGGGCGGGGGCCGAAGGCCTAGCCCGGCTCTGGCATTCGGCGCGAGAACTGCCTACGCCTGCTGAGGTTGATGCCCCTGGTCTGTGGCTGGCCCGGATCGACCTTCCTGAGTAGGAACTCGCCGCAGCCAGAAGAGCACCGCCGCAGCCGCCGCAGCCAGAGCGATCAATATAAAGCCGACTCGGGCGGGAATGGGGATAACCACTGGTATGAGGGCGCCCAGCACCCAGAAGACCTGGAATCGGGTCTCAAAGGCGGCAAACGCGCGGCCGTGATTGGCGCCCTCGGAGTCGCGCTGCACGATGGAGTCAAACGAGAGCTTGCCGGCGCTGGCGGTGATCCCCACCCCCAGGGCCAGCAGGAGGGTTGAGCCGAAACCCCCTCCCCACGCGGCCAGCAGCCCGACAAGGAACAGCCCAGCCAGTGCGGTGGCGATGATCACCTCTTCTCGGATCCGGTCCCGCAGTTTGGGGGCCAGAAGCGAGCCGGTGAAGAAGCCGACGACCAAAGCGGCGGCCACAAATCCCAGCTTCCAGGCCGGACTGGCGTCGGAAGCCACATCGCCTTGCAATGCGTGGCGAATGCCGGCACCGAACGCGGTCCCCACCCCGGAGAGATCCACGTCGTCGGCACCACCCCGGAGCGCAAAGGCGGCCAGAAACGTTGTGAACCCTACGATGCCCCGCAGTGTGCCGGTGGCCGACGCCGCCTTGCGGATACCCACACCGCGAAGCCCGCTCCACTCCTGATCGTCCACCGGCTCGGGCACGGCCTGGGCCTTGGGCAGCGTGAGCGACGCCAGGGCGGCCATGATGAACACCACCATGGCTAGGCCCACCGTCCAAGGAGCGCCGCCCAACAGGTTGGCCAGCAGCGCCGGACCCGCGCCGATCAGTCCGCAGACGCTGCCCACCAACGCCAAGCGGGCGTTGCCTCCCACAAACTGCTTCTCGTTGGCCAATATGAGCGGCACCATGGAGGCCTTGGTCACGCCGTAGCTCTTCTGAAGGATCAGCATGGCAAAGGACAGGGGAAACAGCAGCAGCGAGTCCATGTTGGAGATCATCAGGAAAGCGAAGAAGGCCCGCCCCACGTTGACCGCAATGATCATGTTCCGCCGCCCGCCCCGAATCCGGTCGATGGCCGGGCCGATCAGCGGCCCGACCACCGCAAACGGGGCCATCGTCAACAGCAGATAGAGGGTGACCCGAACCCGGGCTGCGCTGGGATCGATGGAGAAGAAGAGCGACCCCGCCAACGCGACCGCGATCATTGCGTCGCCCGCGGCGCCGAGGGCATGAACCCGGACCAGCCGCAAGAACGAGGTATTGATCACTTATTGAACATTATGGCGGGGATTTCGACGGCGCGGACTCCGCCGGGACGCCGGTGGCGTACTTGTAGCCCAAGCCGCGGATGGTCACGATGCGACAGGGATTGGAGGGATCATCCTCGATCTTGGACCGAAGCCTCTTGATGTGAACATCGAGCGTCTTGGTGTCGCCCACGTAGTCGCTGCCCCATACCTGGTCGATTAACGCGTCCCGGGTCAACACCCGTCCCGCGTTGGTCAACAGCAACTCCAATAGGTCGAACTCCTTGAGCGGGAGCTCGATCTGCTCACCCCGCACGAACACCTCGTGGCGCTCAGGATCGACGGCCACGTCGCCCACCTCGATGACGTCTCCCCGGAATGACTCGCTCTCGGCCGTCCACCGAGACCGCCGCAACAGTGAGCGCATCCGAGAGATCAGCTCCCGTAGGCGATAGGGCTTGGCGACATAGTCGTCCGCCCCCACCTCCAAGCCGACCACGGCGTCGATCTCCTCGCCCTTGGCGGTGACCATGATGATGGGCACCTGGGAACGAGCCCGGATCTGACGGCAGACATCGATCCCGGAGACCAGGGGCAGCATCACGTCGAGCAACACGATGTCGGGGGAGTACGCATTGAAGAAATCGAGGGCTTCCTTGCCGTCTCGGGCCACGTTCACGGTGAAGCCCTCTCGGGCCAGCCCCACGGTCAGCGCCTCGACAAACGACTCCTCATCTTCAACGATGAGAACCCGCGCCGACCCACTCATGGTTGCGCCCCTACTTTCATGCCCGCTCTCCGAATGTCATGCCTTTGCCCCAACGGGTTGTGGAATGTCGGACATCGGCAATGTCAGGGTGAACGTTGAACCCTCTCCCTCGGTGGAGTCCACCCGGACTTCGCCGCCGTGGTTGGTGGCCACATGGCGCACGATGGCCAACCCCAGACCCACGCCGCCATCGGTGCGCTCTCGTGACCGGTCAACCTGGTAGAAGCGCTCAAAGATCCGCTTTTGGTGGCGCAGGGGAATGCCATAGCCCTGGTCGCGGACCTCCACCTCAACACAGTCTCCCGTCATCTCAGCCGAGACTCTGACCGGCCGGTGGGGGTCGGAGTACTTCACCGCGTTGTCAAGGAGATTGAACACGGCCGAGGTGAGCTGCCGGCGGTCGGCCTTCACCAACAGGTCGAAAGCGGGGAGCACCGTTTCTATGGACACCTGCTTCTCGTCGGCGATGGGCTTCAGCCGGGATAACGCATCGCTGATCACGTGCTGGACGGTCACTGGGCCCCGCTCGGACGACTCGTCGCTCTCAATCCGGCTGAGCTCCAGGAGGTCGTCCATGATGTCGGACAGCCGAATGGCCTCGGCCTGCACCCTCATGGCCAGCCGGGAGACCACCTCGGGATCGGTTTCCCCGGCCAAGGTCTCGGCCAGCAGGCTGAGCGCCCCCATCGGGGTCCGGAGCTCATGGCTGATGTTGGCCACGAAATCCCGGCGCATGGCGTCCAGTCGCTGGGGCTCGGTGATGTCGTCGATGAGGGCAACCGAGCCGTAGTCCCGGCCCTCGAACACCAGCGGCATGGCGCTGACGAACATGCAGCGACGAGGGGGTCCGAATAGCTCGACCTCCCGCTCAACCGCTCGCCCTCGGACGGCCTCGGCCAGCAGCTCGATCACCGCGGCCTCCACCAGAGCCTCCCCGTGGCGGGCTTCGGTGAACTGCCGGGCGTAGGAATTGCGGTACAGCACATTGCCGGCGTCATCGGCCATCACCACCCCTTGGGTAATGGCATCCAGCGACAGCCGGAGGCGAGTCTCGCTCTCCACCACCTCGTCTTCGTGACGGCGGTGCATTTCATCGTCTCGGCGGCGGCTCTCCTCGGCATCTGCGAAATGCCGGTGCTCGCGCCACGCCACCGCCCCCACCAGCACCAAGCCCACCACCGCAGCCAACACGACGAGGGTCGCGATCATCTCGACACCTCGGGCCTTTGGCTAGGGGCGACGAGTTTCACAGTGCTCACTCCTCGCTGGTCTCGTCGTCAGTCTCGTCGTCGCTCTCGTCGTCGGCCTTGGCAAGGTGATGGTGCTCTCGTACCTGCAATCGGGCCGATCCGGTGTACTCGGGAAGCCATCCCGTGACCATGTACACCACTCGCTCGCCGATGTTCACCGCGTGGTCGCCGATGCGCTCGTAATAGCGGCTGATCAGGCAGAGCTGAACCGCGGCTTGAAGGTCGATGCAACCGTCGTTGTGGGCTTGGAACACCGCTTGCACGCACTCGCGGTTGAGGTTGTCTAGCTGGTCGTCGATGTCATCGAGAGCCGCAGCCAATCCGGCGTTGCCGTCCACATAAGAGTCGATGGCCAAGCGCATTAGCCGACAGGCTTCGTCGCTCATCCTCACCAACAACCCGCGGAGAGTGGCGTCGTAGCGGGTGCCATAGATGCGCCGAGTGGCTTTGGCGATGTTCACTGCCAGATCGCCCGACCGCTCCAGTTCGGCATTCAGACGGAGGGCGGAGCTGAGGGCCCGAAGATCGCTGGCCATGGGGGCTTGGAGAGCCAGCACATGGTGGCACCTCTCCTCGAGGTGTACTGATAGGTCGTCGAGCTGGTCGTCGTTGGTGATTAGCTGCTGGGCCAACTCGAGATTCGACTCCAAAAGCGCCTCAGTGGCCCGGGGTACGGCCTCTGTGACAAGGGCGGCCATGCGGACGATGCCCGCCTGGATCTCGTCCAGTTCTTCGTGGAAGGACTTGCGCAACTCCCCCACAGCGGCCTCCTCTGCCTCGCTCAGCCGAACCGCCCGGTGACGTAGTTCTCGGTCCGCTCATCAGAGGGATTCGAGAAGATGGTCTCGGTACGGTCGTATTCCACCAGCAGACCACACCGCTGGTCGGTGGTGGAGTCGAGTTGCGCGGTGAAAAACGCCGTGCGGTTGCTGATACGGGCGGCCTGCTGCATGTTGTGGGTGACGATCACGATGGTGTAGTCGTCCTTGATCTCCTGCATCAGGTCTTCGATGCGGGCGGTGGCAATGGGGTCGAGGGCCGAGCACGGCTCGTCCATCAAGAGCACGTCGGGATCGACGGCGATGGCTCGGGCGATGCACAGGCGCTGCTGCTGGCCGCCGGAAAGCCCGAGGGCGGAGTCCTTCATCCGGTCCTTAACCTCGTCCCACAGAGCAGACCGGCCCAGCGACCGCTCCACGATGTCGTCCAGTTCGCTCTTCTTCTTGGCCATTCCGGTCACCCGGGGACCGAAGGCAATGTTGTCGTAGATCGACTTGGGAAACGGGTTGGGCTTCTGGAACACCATGCCGATGCGGCGGCGAACCTCAACTGGGTCCACCCGGGGGTCGTAGATGGGTACGTTCTGAAAGTCCAGGCGACCCTCCACCCGGGCGGAGGGGATGAGGTCGTTCATGCGGTTGAAGCAGCGCAGCACCGTGGTCTTGCCACAGCCCGAGGGACCGATCATGGCGGTGATCTCGTGCTTGTAGACCGTGAAGGTGGCACCTTGGACCGCTCTGAAGTCGCCGTAGTACACGTTCAGGTCTTCCACCTCGAACACCGCGTCGCCCACGGCATCCGGTGCGGCGGCTTGCACCGTTCGGTCGAGATCCAGACCGAGAAGAGGAGAGGCTTCCGGTTCTGCTTGCTCCATCTGGTCGGTCCTTATGCTCTCAGTGACAGCTTCCACGAGTCATCCTCTCTTCTTTTCGAAGTGATTGCGCAAGAAGATGGCCGCTGCATTCATCAGGATAACGAATACCAACAGCACAACGATGGCCGCTGCCGCGGCCTCGGCGAAGCCCGGATCACGGCCCGAGTTCTGCACCCACTCAACGATGATCACCGGCATGGCCATGAAAGCCTTGGCGTTGATGGCGCTGAGGTCGAGGAAGCCCGGGTTGGACCCCAGCCGACCGGAGACCGCGCCCACCAGCAATAGCGGTGCCGCTTCGCCGATGCCCCGTGACATGGATAGCAGAGTTCCGGTGAGAATTCCTGGGGCGGCGTAGGGCAGAACCTGGCTGCGGATCATGGTCCACTTGGTGGCGCCCACGCCGTAGGCCCCCTCCTTGAGTCCTTGGGGCACCGCTCGAATGGCCTCTTGGGCGGTGATGATCACGATGGGAAGCACCAAGATGGCCAAGGTGATGCCGGCTGAAGCTATGGACTTTCCACCGGTGACGTCTTCCAGGTGCTTGACGAACAAGAACAATCCCAGCAGCCCGAAAACGATCGAGGGAACACCGGCGAGATTGCGGATATTCAACTCGATGAACCGGGCAATGCGGTTCTTGGGGGCGTATTCCTCAAGCCAGATTGCCGCGCCAATGCCGATGGGAAAAGCAAGCACCGCGACGAATACCGCGATCCAGAAGGTGCCCACCAAGGCTTGATGTACCCCGAGTTGGGGATCGTCGGAGAGCGACCGCATGGTGCCGCTCAGAAAGCCGCCGGGACGGCCAGTGAGGATGCCCCAGCCATCCATCACCACGTCCACGATCAGAACGCCTAGGACGAACAGCGATATGAGCAGGGTGACCAGCAGGGTTATCTGAAAGACGAGGCCCCGCACATCCGTCGAACGGCGTTCCATGGCCTGCACCATCACCTTGCTGGTGCGATCCCCGATCAGCCTTGCCTTGGCCATCAGTACTGTTCCCTAACTTTGTGCACAAACCGGTCTGAGAACAGATTCAAGGCGAAGGTCAGCACGAAAAGTACCAGCCCCACAAAGAACAGGCTCTGGAAGGTGAGGCCCTCTCCCACCACGTTGTCGGTGCCCCGAGCCAAAGAGGTCATCCCCGCCGTCATGGTGAGGCTCCCTTCTAGGGGGTCGTGCGTATACACCGCGGTCTGAGCGGCCCCGCCAGCCATGAACACGATCATGGTCTCGCCCAAAGCCCGGGAGATGGCCACGATGAACGCGGCCATCAAGCCTGAGACGGCGGCGGGCAGCACCACTCGTACCGTGGTGGTGATCTTGCGGGCCCCCAACCCGGAGGATGCTTCCCGCAGCGCCATCGGCACCGCCTTCATAGCGTCTTCAGAGATGGACGCCACCAGGGGAATTACCAGCACCCCCACGCCGATACCGGCAGCCAGCAGAGAGCCGGCCGCCGGTCCCCCGAAAATGGACTCAACCAAGTTCGGAGCGATCCATTTCAGAGCGAAGAAGCCGAGCACCACGCTGGGGATCCCGGCCAGGATCTCCAGGATGGGCTTGAGCGTTCGACGAATCCCTGGGCGGGCATATTCCGACAAGTAGATGGCCGCGCCTAATCCCAGCGGGCCAGCGACGATCATGGCGATTCCGGTAATGATCAGACTGGCGACGATCAGCGTCTTTACGTCGTAGATGCCCCGCCGGGGGAACCAGCCGATGTCCCACACCGAGCCCCAGTCCACCTCGACGATGAACGTATAGGCCTCGGAGAACAGCGACCAGATGATGAGGCCGGAGATGAGCACCGAAACCAGTGCGGTGGCCCCCAGAGAGTCGCGGATCAACCGCTCCTTCCGGGCCTGCCGGGGGTTCGCCTTCAGCGATTCGACGGAGAACCCGCCGGCAGGATCGACTCTTGTGTCGCTCACGACCACACGCTACTGGTACTCGGCACTTTGGTTCCTAGCCCTCCTAGTTGGCCTTGGACATCTGGCCTAGCGGCCGGCCCAGTTGGCCCGGGTGGCACCCTTGGCATCGTCGGTGAGGTTCACGTAGCCCACGTCGCTCACTGCGGTGCCGAGGCCGTCGTCGCTCATGTAGTAGTCCACATAGGCGACCAGGGCCGGGCTCGCCGCTGCTTTGGCCTTGTTCACGTAGATGTACAGCGAGCGGGACACCGGGTACTCGCCCGAGGCGATGGTGTCGGCGTTGGCGCCAACGCAGCCGCCGCCGCCGTCCACATCGAGCAGCTTCACGCCCGAGGCGTGGGCGGCGAATGCGAACCCGACCCAGCCGAAGCTGGTGTCGCTCGACTGGATGCCCTGGATGATCACATTGTCATCGGCATTGGCGTTGTAGTCGGGACGGGTGGTGGCGTCTTGGCCCCGCTCGTCGGCGATGTCCTCCAGCACGATCTCAATGAAGCTGTCGAACGTGCCCGACTCCTCGCCCGGACCGTAGATGTCCAGATCGACGTCCGGCAGATCAGAGGTCTCCAGGCCCAGCGACCCGGCGTCCGACCAAGAGCCGAAACCGGTGGACTCGGGGCCGACCAGGCCGTAGATGTCGTTGAAGGTCACGCACTCCACCGAGTTGCCCTCGCCGGTCATCACCGCGATGCCGTCGATGCCCACCCGCAACTCAACGAATTCGATGCCGTTGGCGGCGCAGGCCTCAGCTTCGGAGTCCTTGATTTGGCGAGAGGCGTCGGAGATATCGGTCTCGCCCTCGCAGAACAGCTTGAACCCGTCACCGGTACCGGGACCGTCCACCGTCACCTGCACATCAGGCTGCACGTTTTCGAACAGTTCGGCCACCCGCACCGAGATCGGCTCCACCGTCGACGAACCCGAAATCGTCACCGAACCGGAGACGCTTCCCATGGAATCGCCGCCGCTGTCGCTGCTAGAGCTTCCCCCAGAGTCGCTGCTAGAGCTTCCACCAGAGTCACCGCCGGTATCGCCACCGGAGTCGGTCTGTCCCGCTGTGCTTGGGGTGGTGTCCCCATCGTCGTCGTTGCCGCAGGCAGCTGCGACGAGCGCAAGAGTTGTCATGAGCCCAAACATCAGAATGAGCAGTCTCGCGGACCTCGACAGGTTCGAATTTGAACTTGCCAATGACCAGGTTGTGAACTTCAGTTTCCGTAGCCTCACATGTCCTCCTTAAATGCACGCCGAACACACCGATCAGCGCAAAGTGACAGCCGTAAAGCTAGGAGGGGCGGGTTTCTGGCCTGCCGCGACTGTCTGAACAGAAGGTGAACAGGGACGAAAGGTTTGGCGAGGCGAGAATCAGGCTGGCGATCAGGCCAAAACGCTGTCGCCCATCAGGGCCAAGAACGCGCTCACGATCTTGAGATCGCGCTCATTGGTGAAGTAGTTCAAAGACTCCAGCAGTGGCACCCAGGCGATGGCGTCCACCTCGGTACCCGGGGTGAAACTGCCGGAGATGGCGTCCATCTCCCAATAGTGCACTTGGCGGGTCCGACCCCGCCGATCGGTGTACTCCACCATGTCGAGTTCCCTGCCCAACTCGCAGACGTAGCCCGTTTCTTCGTGCACCTCGCGTAGCGCGCACTCGGCCAGCGTCTCCCCCGGGTCGAGTTTGCCGGCGGGCAGCGACCAGTCGAGATGCTTGGGCCGGTGGACCATCAGAACTTCCAACTCGCCGTCGTGGTGCCGGGTGATGAGCCCGCCCCCGCCGAGTATGACCGCCACCGTTCCGAACTGCACGAGAGTCAACGGTAGAGCATGAACGCGCTGAAAATGCGGATACCTGTGTGAACTGCGTTAGCGGGAAATCTAAGAAATCGCGGCCGTGGCCAGTTGCTCGAACGCGGTGTGGGCCTCGAAACCCGTGTTCTTGGCGACCCGCTGCCAGGTGGCGTCGGGGAGCAAATCCCAGGCCAGAGTGTCGTCTTTGAGGTTGATCTCCAGAACCTGGTCGAGCCGTCGGCGCAGGTCTGGGTTGACCACCGCCACCAAGGCTTCGATCCGGCGGTTGAGGTTGCGGGGCATGAGATCGGCCGAGCCGATGTAGTACGCCGGGGCGCCGACGTCCTCGCCATTGCCGAAGTAGTAGATGCGGCTGTGCTCCAGGTAGCGCCCGATGAGAGAGCGGACCCGGATGGTGTCAGACATGCCGGGTACTCCAGGGCGCAAGCAGCAGATGGCCCGCACAATCAGATCGATGTCCACCCCGGCCTGAGAGGCCTCGTACAGCGCCTCCACCATGTCGGCGTCGGCCAGGCTGTTCATCTTCATGATGATTCTGCCCTCGGGGCCGCGGGCCGCCTCGTTGCGGATCAGCTCGGTCACCGTGGGCCGGAGACCCTGGGGCGCGGGCACCAAGCGGCGGAACTCGATATTTCGGCCGTAGCCGGTGAGGGAGTTGAAAAGCTGGGTCAGATCGACCCCGATCTCGGGATCGGCGGTGAACAGCCCCAGATCGGTGTACACCCGGGCGGTGATGGAGTTGTAGTTGCCGGTGCCGATATGGCAGTAGCGGCGCACGCCGTCGGCCTCTTCCCGCACTACCAGGCAGGTCTTGGCATGAACCTTGAGGCCCACCAGCCCATAAGCCACGTGAACGCCGGCCTGCTCCAAGCGGCGGGCCCACTCGATATTGGCCTCCTCGTCGAAGCGGGCCTTCAACTCGACCACCACCGCCACCTGCTTGCCGCTCTCCGCGGCCCGGATGAGCGATCGCACGATCGGGCTGTCCCCCGAGGTTCGATACAGCGTGAGCTTGATGGCCAAGACCTTGGGATCGTTGGCCGCCTGCCAGATGAACTCCTGCACGGTGGCGGTGAAGGAGTCATAAGGATGGTGGACCAGGATGTCCCCCTCGCGGATGCGGGCGAAAAGGTCTATCGGCTGATCGCTGGTCGTTGCCGAGGGAAGGGGATTGACCGACTTCCACGCCGGGTTCTTGAGGTCGGGGCGGTCGACGGCGAAGAGATCCCACAAACTGGACAGCTCCAGCAGCGTGTCAACCTCGTAAACGTCGTCGCGCTCGATGTCGAGTTCGTCGATCAGCAGGTTGCGGATCTCGGACGACACCAGATGCTCAACCTCCAAACGGACCACGCTGCGGAATCGGCGGCGCCGCAGCTCAACCTCAACCGCGGCCAGCAGGTCTTGGGCTTCACCCTCATCCACGGCCAAGTCGGCGTTGCGGGTCACCCGGAATGCCACGGTCTCGGTGATCTCCATCCCCGGGAACAGCGTGGGGAGGTGGGCGGCCACCACTTGTTCGATGGGCACGAACCGATGCTCGTCGGGGAGGCGGAGGAAGCGTCCGAAGGTGGCTGGCACCTTGAGGCGGGCAAAGCGCTGGTGGCCGTCGGCCGGGTCGATCATCAGCACGCCCAGGCTGAGCGACAGATTGGAGATGTAGGGGAACGGATGGCCGAGGTCTACGGCCAGGGGGGTCAGCACCGGATAGATGCGGTCGTCGAACTCGCCGGACAGGAACTTGCGATCCTCATCGTCCAGGTCGTCCCAGTTCAGAATCTCGATGTCGGCGTCGGCCAGCTCGACGGTCAAGCCGCCCAAGCAGCGGGCGGCTCGGTCCACCTGGGCGTCCACTTCGATACGGATCTCATGGAGCTGTTGGGCGGCGGTGCGGCCGTCGGGGGTGGTGCCGGTGAACTGGCCGGCCAGTTGGTCTTTGAGGCCAGCCACCCGAACCTGAAAAAACTCATCCAGGTTGGACGACCAAATGGCGCAGAACTTGACCCGTTCCAGAATAGGCACTGACGGGTCTTCGGCTTGGGCCAGCACACGGCTGTTGAAATCCAACCACGAGAGTTCGCGGTTTATGAACCGCCCAGACTTGGCGTCTGTGTCGATTCCTATGTCGATGGATTCCAATGCCATGTCGTGCAGCTGGCGCGCCTACCCCCCTTCTGACGCCCTCTCCTCTTCTTCTTCGTCGTACCCCAAGTCCCAGTCGATGAGCAGATTCTCTCGCTCGGCGTCCCGGTTGACCCTCTCCCGGTTCCGGCGGAACTGCGGATCGTGGGGAGGGAGCAGCAACAGGCGGGCCTCGGCCCGGACCCTGAACTGCTCGATGTGACCCGAATCGCCGAAGTCAGACATGAAGTCCCAATGAGGCGCCACCGGACCCAGATAAACCACCTTGACATGCCCAACCGGTGGTTCGGGCAGGGCATCAATGGTGTCAGTCATGGCGTCGCTCCTGTAGGAAATGGGGCCTTGACATTGTAGCCGCATCGGGTCGATATCCCGAATGCCCAACTTGTGGCTATGATGAGCGGGCGGGCGGTTGAGAGTTCTTGGAATCTCAGGAGCGGAGGGAACTCTTGGCCGATATGGGGCGTCTTACATGTGGGGGCATGTAACCGATGGAGGTCCCATGAACGAGAGTTGGATGGATTACGGCAAATGCGTTGGGAAGTCACCCAACATCTTCTTCCCCAGTAGTGGTATGGGGGTGGACAGAGCCCGAAAAATCTGCCGGGAGTGCGATGTGCAAGAGGCTTGCCTGGAATACGCCCTGTGCAACCGCATCAAGCACGGCGTGTGGGGGGGCAGGTCCGAACGCGAGCGCCGACGTCTGCTTCGCCAAGCGGCCGCTTGACCGCGGCGTTCAGGACAAAACCGACCGGGTGGCCGCCATAACTTGGGGGGCCATGGCTTGAGGGCCAGCCGCGGCCAGGTCGATGCTGAATACCTCGGGGAACCAGATTGGCTCGGCACCGGAATCGGTGATGATGCCCAAGACCTCGGCGAAGTCGACCGCGCCGTCGCCGGGAAGGAGCCGCGCGGTCATGGTCTCGGTGGCGATGTCCGTGTCCACGGGGGGCTCGGCTGGGGCATCGCAGAGCTGAACCACTCGCAAGAACTCTGAGGGAATCTGACGGAGCAGGTCGGGGTTGGGACCACCGGGCTGGCGGTACCAGTGCCACGTATCGACCATGATGCCGCCGTTGTCGCAGTCGGCCCGCTGCAAGATCTCCCACGCGGTGGCCAGGTCGGGAATGCCCGTCCAAGGCAAGAACTCCATGCTGACCTGCAATCCGGCGTCGCCGGCGGACTGACAGAGGGTCTTGAAACAAGCGGCCACTTCGTCGATTGGGGGCAACGTCGATTCCATGGTGACCGCCACCACTTCTCGGCTGCCCACCGCACTGGCGTACTCGCTCAAATTGGCCACTTCCGCGGCAGCGGCATCGCGATCGGCATTCAACCAGCCGAAGGCCGCTTCAGCCACGGGGTGGGTCAGGTGAAGCTCCCCCAATCGATCAGCCAGCCAATGGGCGTCGACGCCGGCCATTCCCAGGGTGAAGGGCCAAACGCTGATGCCGGTATATCCCGCATCGGCTGTCGCGACCAGCGATGATTCCAACTGGTCAAAGGTCAACTCGAACGGATTGACGGACATCGTGGCCAAAGACATGACCAGTTTTTCAGAGGTTGTTGCAGGCATCAGGGGGTGATGCTATGCGTCTTGGGGCTTCTCGTCCGCTTTGTCCTCGACCTTCGAACCCTCGGTCACACCCTCTTTGAACTCCTTTTGGGCTCGGCCCAGCGAGCGGGCCAGCTTGGGGAGCTTGGCCCCGCCG
Organism: Acidimicrobiia bacterium; assembly: GCA_022827405.1. Classification (GTDB taxonomy): domain Bacteria; phylum Actinomycetota; class Acidimicrobiia; order Acidimicrobiales; family Bin134; genus Poriferisocius. Next base: position 34,440 of record JAJDTA010000042.1, on the reverse strand, counting down.
AACAGAACCAGCAAGATGACCAAAACGATGATCAGCTCCGTTGCCCCGAGATTCATGCGCTCAGACTACCCGGAAATGGTCTGGGTGTGTCAGCGGAACTGCGCTTGAGTTCAAGCGCCAGAGCTGTCGGCCACCGCGGTCACCGGTTCCCGTACTCGGGTGAGTCCCCGAGCCCGGCGGACCCGGCGCCGCTCCCGCTCGCTCATGCCACCCCAGATGCCGAACTTCTCGCCGTTTACGATGGCGTACTCCAAACACTCCTCACGCACCACGCAAGCCCGGCAGACCTCTTTGGCTTCTCGGGTGGACGCCCCCCGTTCCGGGAAGAACAGATCAGGGTCCACCCCTAGGCAGTTGGCCAGCGCTTGCCACGCCCGGCCATCGTCGCCCCCATCAGATTGCTTCGAAGTTGTCTCCACCAGTCTCATAGCACCCCTCCTGGATTGCTCGGTCGCGGAAACGACTCGCTTGTAATTTCAACAAGGTAACTCTGCCAGGTAATAGTTACCAATGCAAGAGGAATCTTTCGCTGACTGGGAAAATGCTCAGCGGCGACGGGCGCCCAGCAACTTTCGCTTGTGCTCTACGAAGTCCACCAGCACGTAGTCGCCCAAGGTCTCAGGGGTGGTGAAGAAGGCCCGGCCGCCGTTCATCTTGGAGATCTGCTCGATGAAGTTGGTGAGGTACGAGGTGGCATCCAGCATGAAAGTGTTGATGCGTATCCCCTCCCGGGTGGCCCGCATGACCTGCTCCAGGGTCTTGTCCACCGTGGCCCGGGCCGGCGGGTATGAGAAGAAGGGTCGACCGTCCTCGTCCACATGGGCGGTCGGCTCGCCGTCGGTGACCATGATGATCTGCTTGGTGCCGCTGTGGCGGGCCAGCATCTGGCGGGCCAGCATAAACCCGTGCTGCATGTTGGTGCCGTACACGAAATCCCACGACACCTCGGGAAGTTGCTCGGGCTTGACCTCCCGGGCGACCTCGCTGAACCCCACGATGCCCAGGAAGTCCCGGGGGTATTGCGAGCTGATCAGCGAGTGAAGGGCCATGGCCACCTTCTTGGCCGGTAAAAAGTTGTCCCTCATGGGCATCGACAGCGACAGGTCGAGCATGAGCACGGTTGAAGATCGCAAGATGTGCTCGGTGCGCTCCACCTCGAAGTCCTCCGGCGACAGCTCCACCGGGGTGCCGCCACCGGTGCGCTGGATGGCGTTGCGGATGGTCCGCTCGATGTCCAGGTTGAAGGGGTCGCCGAACTCGTAGGGCTTGGTGTGGTACTCCCGCTCGTGTCCCCCGCCGAACATCTCCATGGCGTGCTGGCCCACTCTGTCTTGCTGGAGTTTCTTGAATAGGTCCGACAGGGCGTTCTGGCCGATCCGACGGATGGCCCGGGGGGTGAGCTCCAAGCGGCCCTCCCGATTCTCGATCAATCCAGCCTCTTCCAGCAGCTTGGCCAGATCGGCCATCTGCTCCAGGCTCTGGGCGGACTCGTCGCCCAGAAGCTCCCGGGCCCGGTCGATGTCCACCTCGGCCAGAGCGCCCGGGTTGTTAGCCCCCCGCAGCAGATTGTCGAGCTGGTCCAAGTCGCCCAGCTCCTGCATCATCTGGGCAGCCGAGGCGAAGTCGAGGGGATCGGCCCCGCTGAAGTCGTACGACCGGTCCCAACCGGCATCGGGGAACATGGCCTGGAGGTTCTGGGACAGCTGGTCCACCTGCCAGCGAAGGTCCATGTCCTGCAACAACTGCTCGGCCAAGCCTTGGAGCTGCGCCCGCTGCTCGGGCGTCATCGACGCCATCATGGCCGACATGGCCGCCATGCGCCGGGCCATGACCTCCAGCAGCTCACTCAGCGTGCGGGGGTTCTCAGGGAAGAAGTCGCCGAAGCGCTCCATGAAGCTGTCGAAGTCGGATTGGAGGCGCTCGTCCAGCATCCGGTTGCGCTCGGCCGGGTCGTCGATGTCTGAGGGGAGCTGCTCGTCAGCCATCTGGCGCTTCTCCAGCAGGCTGTTCAGCTCGGCCATCATGTCCTTGGCCCGAGCCAGATCCTCCGGGGAGAGGTTGTTCATGCCGTCGGTCATCTGGTTGACGTAGTTCTGCATGAGCTGCTGGCGGAGCTGTTCCACCAACTCGTCGAACCGCTGCTGGGCCTCCGAAGAGGTGAACTGGTAGTTGTCCAGCTCCTTGATCTGTCCGGCCAGATCGGGGGGCAGCATGTCGAGCTGGAACCGGCGCTGGTCCACGGTCTCTTCGGTGATGGCCGCTCGACGCTCGTCGCCCGATTCGGCCGCCTCGGCGGCGAGGCCATCGAGCGCGTCGCGCTCCATGTCGATCACGTCACGCAGCTCCTGGGCGATGTCGTCGTAGACCCCGCCGAGGTCGTGCTGCTCCAATCGCTCCTGGCGTCTCTGGCGGAGCTGCTCCATCATTTCCCGCAGGCCCTGAACCCGCTGGCCGTCGACGTCGAAGCCCTGTTGGAGTAGCCGGCGCAAAGCGGCGTTCACGTCGCCGTGGTAGAGGAGATCGTCGTTCATCTGGGAGAACAGATCGGCGGTGGAGAAATCGAAACCGGTCTGGGTGCCATCCCAGCGGGAGTAGGCCACCCGATGAGCAGACTGGCGGCGGCCTCTTCGCCATCTCCGAAGCATCCCGCCAACCTACTCTGAACGAGATGGATGGCCATACCGGTCCTGATTTCGCTTGGGGCTGGACCGCGGACTCCGTGTCGTTGGAGGGAGTTGCCCCCGCGGCCGACTGGTCGGTGTGGGAGCGGGAGGGGCGCGCACCCCGGTCAGGCGAGGGCTGCGGGTTCGGCATCGACTTCCGGGCCGATCTGGCGCTCTTGGCCGAGTGGGGCTTCACCCACTGCCGGCTCCCGGTGGAGTGGGCCCGGGTGGAGCCCGAGCCCGGCAAGCTGGACAGCGACGCCATCGACCGGTACCTGGACGTATTGGCCGCGGCCCGCGACGCCGGACTGCAAACCTGGCTGGTTCTCCAAAACACCACCCTGCCGGGGTGGTTTGCCGACGACGAGGGCGGCTGGAGCACCCGACAGGGACGAACCCTGTGGTGGGCCCGCTGGGTGGACCGCTGCGGCGAGTGGTTCTCCGACCGGGTGGCCGGGTGGGTGCCCGTGGAAGACCCGGTGGGCTGGGCGGTGCGGAGCCGCCTCATGGCCCAGCGCCCTCCCGGCCGGCGCAGTCTTGCCGACGGCGTGGAAGCGGCCCAGCACGGGCTGGAGGCCATGTTCGAGGCCTGCCGACTGCTCCGCAGCGGGAGCCAGCCGGTGATGGGGGTGTTCGGCCTCCACACCGTATTTGCCGCTGATCAGCGGGCCGACTCCCTCGCTTGGCAGGGGTGGTGGGACCGCCTGCTGTGGCAGAGCTGGACCTCAGCTCTGACCGACGGGGAGATCACCGTGCCCGATCGCCCGATAGTCGCCCGTGAGGAGTTCCGAGACGCCATCGACGTGGTGGGCATGTGCTTCGACGCTCCGGTTTCAGTAAACCAACACGGCCACCTCGGGCCGTATCCCGCTACCGCCCGATGCGACGACTCCGGCTTGGCCCCCGAGCCCGAGGAGTTGGGCCGGGCGCTGGCCCGCCTGGCCGACATGCTGGGCGATGTGTCGCTGGCGGTGGCCGGCACCGGCGCGTCCACCACCGACGAGACCTGGCGCGATCAGCTCTTGGGCCGAACGCTAGATCAGGTGGAGGCCGCCAGATCCGACGGCATCAACGTGGTGGGGTTCTTCGCCGACACCGCCGTTGACGGCTACCACTGGCACCTGGGAAGGTCAACCGCCCGAGGCCTATTCGACCGAGACCGCAACCCCAAAGACGCCGCCCTCACCCTGCGCGACCGCATCCGGGGAATCGAGGCCGATCAGGTTCTGCCGCGGTAGACGGCAGCGCCGGCTAGGGATTCCTTATTGAGGCGTTTGGAGAGGTGGAGGCCTTCCAGCACGAACTCGATGCCGCTGGCCACTAGCGCGGGGTTTTCCAGATCGCCGGGCTCGTAGCCCAGCGCGGCCAGCGCGCTGGCGAAGGCGGGCACCTCGTCCACGAGGGCGGCATAGTCGGCCGAGGAGATGTCATCACCGGCGTTGACCACTCGACCTTCCTCGAAGGCATCGATCACCTGCTGTTGCACCTCATGGTCGACCGCGTCTCTGAAGGTTTGACGGACAGCCTCCTTGCGGAGGTTGCCCAGGATCTCGGCATCGCGGTCGTCCTCAATGGTCTCGATCTCGATCTTGCCCAGGGTGGACGGGGTAAGCGCGTCCAAGTCGGTCACCCGGGGCACCGCGACGACCTCGCCCGTACGAAGCGCTCGCCGGATGGCGGCTGCGGCCAGCGTCTCGTAGTTGGACACCGTCAACCGCACCGACACCCCCGATCGCTGGTTGATATGGGGGCTCTGTCGGGCCAAGAAACTGAGATACACCAGCACCTCGCTCATGAAGTCCGGCATCGTCACCAGCACGTCGGCTTCGGGTACGGTCGCCTCCTGCTCGGTGATGTCCAGCTCAATGTCCACGTCAGTCGGATAGTGGGTGCGGATCTGGGCACCGAAGCGGTCTTTGAGCGGGGTGATGATGCGGCCCCGGTTGGTGTAGTCCTCGGGGTTGGCCGACGCGAACAACAAGATGTCGAGGGGCAAGCGGATCTTGTGGCCCCGGATCTGCACGTCCCGCTCCTCCAGCACGTTGAGCAACCCCACCTGAATGCGCTCGGCCAGATCGGGCAGCTCGTTGATGGCGAACACCCCCCGGTTGGTGCGGGGCACCAGGCCGTAGTGGATGGTCAGCTCGTCGGACAGGTACCGGCCCTCGGCCACCTTGATGGGGTCCACCTCACCGATTAGATCGGCAATCGAGGTATCGGGGGTGGCCAGCTTCTCCCCGTAGCGCTCACTGCGATGGACCCATGAGATCGGCGTGTTGTCACCCTCGGCGGCGATCAGATCCTTGGCGTGCTTGGACACCGGGTTGTCGGGGTCGTCGTTCACCTCGGAACCAGCCACAATCGGCATCCACTCGTCGAGCAATTCGAGCACCAGGCGGATCATCCGGGTCTTTGCCTGGCCCCGCTCACCCAAAAAGATGATGTCGTGGCCAGCCAATAGCGCCGTCTCCAGTTGGGGGATGACGGTGTCGTCGTAGCCCCAGATGCCGGGGAACAGGTCTTCGCCGGCTCGAATCCGTTGGATCGCGTTGCGACGGATCTCTTGCTTGACCGATACCGACTGCCAGCCGGATTCTCGTAGCTCGCCGAGGGTGGAGGGTTGAGACATAGGTGAGAAACCTAGCCCATAGATTAAGCAGGTGGACCTAGGCGGGAGATGGGTGGCGGCTCCGGGGGGCGAGGCCCTTCTGGGGTTTCCTGATGAGGGGTTTGACGACTCAGGCTGGGTTCCGGTGGCGGTGCCGGGGCATTGGGGACGGGTTCCGGAGCTGGGCGCTGAGACTTCGGTGCGGTATCGGCATCGCTTCAGCCAGCAGCCTCCGGCGGCGGGTGAGCGTCGGTGGCTGGTGTTCGAAGGGCTGCTGTATCAGGCCGACGTATGGCTGAATGGCGGCTACCTGGGCGACGTGGAGGGCTACTTCATGGCCCACCAGTTCGACGTGACCGAGACCATGGCCGGACAGCGCGAGCACCTGCTGGCCTTGGAGGTGTCGTGTCCGTTCCGCTCGTCGGACATTTCCGGGAGCCACATGCTGGGATCGCTGGGGCAGGCGCCGGAGCTGCTGCCGCCGGGCAATCCGGGTGGGCTATGGGCGCCGGTCAGGGTGGAAAGCACCGGGGAGATCCGAATTCTGGATCTGCGAGTGGGTACCTTCGGCGCCTCCGAACGACGGGCAGTGGTGGCCTTGCAGGCCGATTTGGATGCTTCTCGAGCGGGCCTCGTGCGCCTTCACACCACCGTGGGCGAGGTGGAGCACACCGACGATCATGTGCTGGCCGCGGGGCTCAATCATGTGGAGTGGCGAGTAACAGTGCCCGAACCCCGCCGGTGGTGGCCCCACCGGTTGGGTGACCAACCCCTCTACGACATCACCGTAGAAGTGGGCACCACTCAAGGGGGGCTGAGCGACCGACGGCGGGTGCGCACCGGATTGCGAACCGTGGAAATGAACCGGTGGCAGTTTTCGATCAACGGCGTCAGGATGTTCCTGAAAGGCACCAGCTTCGGCCCCTCCTCCCCGTGGTGGGCCGAGGTGGACGCCGACAGCCTGCGCCGCGACGTGGAGTTGGCCAAAGAAGCGGGACTCGATCTGATCCGGTTGTACGGCCATGTCGCCCCGCCTGCTCTGTACGACGCGGCCGACGACGCTGGGATGCTGATCTGGCAAGACCTCCCCCTGGTGGGTCCGTTCCCCCAAGGCAGCCGAAACGCGGCCACCGAATGCGCCCAGTCGGCCGTCGGCACAGTGGGTGCCCACCCCAGCGTGATGCTGTGGTGCGGACATGTCGACCCCTTGGGCGACAGCGCCAATCAAACAAGTGAGAGTCCCCCCGGCATGGCCCGACGCCTAGCGTCTCACCAGCGGCCGAGTTGGAACCTGTCGGTGCTGGATCGGAGCATCAAGCGGGAGATTGAGCGGCGAGACCCCACCCGTCCAGTGTTGGCCTATTCCGGAGTGCTCCCCCACCTGCCTCGCCTAGACGGAACCGACACCCACCTGAGGCTGGGCTGGAATCGGGGTTCCGAAAGGGATCTGGAGCAACTCGCCGCCCGCTGGCCTCGGGCCGTCCGCTTCGTGTCGCAGTTCGGCGCCCAGTCTCCGCCCAAGGGGCTGCCGTTGCTCTGCCCGCAGACGTGGCCCGACCTGGATTGGGCCCGACTGGCCCGCGACCACGGGCTGGATGCTACCGCCATGAACCGCCACGTCCCGCCCCGCGACCACACCACCCTGGAGGAATGGCAGCAGGCGGCGTGGGGCTACCAGGCCATGCTGGTGCGACGTCATATCGAAACCCTGAGACGGCTCAAGTATCGGCCCGCAGCCGGATTCTGCCAGCACTTCTTCGCCGACTCCCACCCTGCGGTGTCCACTGCGCTGCTCGACTGGCAGCGGTGGCCCAAACCGGCCTACGAGGCCCTGGCCAGGGCCTGCCAGCCGGTCATCGTGGTGGCTGACCGGCTGGCCGCCGAGTTGACCTCCGGCGACGAGTTGGAGATAGGCGTCCACGTGGTGAGCGACCGCCAAGAACCGGTGGCCGGACTCCAGGTGGAGGCCACCCTCGAGTGGCCCGGCGGCAGCCAAACCTGGAGCTGGGTCGGAGCAGTGGGCTCAGACGAATGCGTGATGGTGGGAATCATCAACTGGAGAGTTCCCGATGCCTCCGGCCCCGCCGCCCTCCACTTGCAACTCACCGGCCCCATGGAAGCCGCCAACCGCTACGACGCGGTCATCTTCAGCTAGCACGCATGCTGGCTGATGCCCCGGTTCGGCTAGTCGCAGGGGGTGGGGCGCCGGTACCGTCGGCGTGAAGGTTCTGGGCTGCCGGTGGCCTGGAGCGGAGGCAACCGATGGTCCAATCCATGACGAGAGTGAGCACGCCGCCGCCGGTGCGGTCGGAGTCCAAGGTGAGGCTCCCGTGGCCGCTCAGCATCTACCAGACCGAGGTGGGCAAGAAGTGGGTGATGGGTCTCACCGGGATCGCGCTGCTGGGATTCATCGTGGTCCACATGATCGGCAATCTCCATCTCTACGAGGGGCCGCTGGAGATCCACGAATACGCCGAGACCCTGCGGGATCTGGGCACCAAGCTCCTCCCCCGCACCTGGCTGCTGTGGATCATGCGCATCGGGCTGATCCTGGCCTTCGCCCTGCACATCCACTCGGCCTACTCCCTGAGCCGGATGAGCCTGGCCGCCGACCAGCGCTACCCCGGCGGCAGGAACTACATCGCGGCCAACTTCGCCTCCCGCACCATGCGGTGGACCGGCCCCATCATCGGGCTTTACCTCTTCTACCACCTGGCCGATCTCACCTGGGGCTGGTTCAACCCCGACTTCGTTAGGGGCGACCCCTACCACAACGTTTCGGAGAGCCTGGGCAGCATCCCAGTGGCGATCCTGTACATCGTGGCCAACACCGCCCTGGCCGTCCACATCTTCCACGGCACCTGGAGCATGTTCCAGAGCCTGGGAATCAACAGCCCCCGCTACAACCACCTGCGCCGCTACCTGGCCGCCGGACTGGCCGGGATCATCCTGGTGGGAAATTTGAGCTTTCCGATCTTCGTGCAGGCCGGGGTGATCGACGACAACGGCCGCTCGGTCGTGGAGGAGCTCCAACAACACGGAGCCGCCGAAGGGGAGGAGCACTGATGCTCGGCTCGCTCGACGCCCGCATCCCAGCCGGATCACTCGACAGCAAGTGGACCGACCACAAGTTCTCCATGCGATTGGTGAACCCCAACAACAAGCGCCGCTTCGACGTGATCGTGGTGGGCTCAGGGCTGGCCGGGGCCGCGGCGGCGGCCTCGCTGGGCGAGCTGGGCTACCGGGTCAAGGTGCTCACCTACCACGACTCCCCCCGCCGGGCCCACAGCATCGCCGCCCAAGGGGGCATCAACGCGGCCAAGAACTACCAGAACGACGGCGACAGCGTGTACCGGCTGTTCTACGACACCATCAAAGGGGGCGACTACCGGGCTCGGGAGGCCAACGTGTATCGCCTGGCCGAGGTGTCGGTGGACATCATCGACCAGGCCACCGCCCAGGGCGTGCCCTTCGCCCGGGAGTACGGCGGGCTGCTCGACAACCGCTCTTTCGGCGGCGCCCAGGTGTCCCGCACCTTCTACGCCCGGGGCCAAACCGGCCAGCAGCTCCTGTTGGGGGCCTACTCGGCGCTGATGCGCCAGGTGGCCGCCGGCACGGTGGAGTTGCACACCCGCTCGGAGATGTTGGAGCTGGTGATGCACGACGGCCGCGCGGTGGGCGTGGTGACCCGCGACCTCATCACCGGCGAGATCGTGCCCCACTCGGCCCACGCCGTGGTGCTGGCCACCGGGGGCTACGGCAACGTGTACTTCCTGTCGACCAACGCCAAGATGTGCAACGTGACTGCGGCGTGGCGGGCCCATCGCAAGGGGGCGCTGTTCGCCAACCCCTGCTACACCCAAATCCACCCCACCTGCATCCCGGCCAGCGACGACTTCCAGTCGAAGCTGACCCTGATGTCGGAGTCACTGCGCAACGACGGCCGCATCTGGGTGCCGGTGGCCCACGAGGACGGCCGGGCGCCCCACGAGATCCCCGACGCCGACCGCGACTACTTCTTGGAGCGCAAGTACCCCGCCTTCGGCAACCTGGTGCCCCGCGACGTGGCCTCCCGCAACGCCAAGACCGTGGTGGACGAAGGGCGAGGGGTGGGGCCGCTGCGCAACGGTGTCTACCTGGACTTCTCCGGGGCCATGGCCCGCGACGGCGAGGCGGTGATCCGGGCCAAGTACGGCAACCTGTTCGACATGTACGAGCGCATCACCGGCGAGGATCCCTACACGGTGCCCATGCGCATCTACCCCGCCACCCACTACACCATGGGCGGGCTCTGGGTGGACTACGAGCTGATGAGCAACGTGCCCGGCCTGTTCGTGATGGGCGAGGCCAACTTCAGCGACCACGGGGCCAACCGGCTGGGGGCCTCGGCGCTGATGCAGGGGCTGGCCGACGGCTACTTCATCCTGCCCTACACCATCGGCAACTACCTGTCGGACTTCTTGGGCGACCCTGCGTTGGGCACCTCCGAGCCGGTGTTCGCTGACGCCGAGCAGGCGGTGGCCGACGAGATGAACCGCTGGCTGTCGATCGGAGGCACCCGCTCGGTGGACCACTACCACCGGGAGCTGGGCAAGCTGGTGTGGGATTACATCGGCATGGCCCGCAACAAGACCGGCTTGGAGAAGGCCCTGTCGGAGATCCCCGCCCTGCGGGAGGAGTACCACCGCAACGTGCGGGTGCTGGGCTCGGCCGACACTTTGAACCAGTCGCTGGAGAAGGCCGGCCGGGTGGCCGACCTGTTCGAGCTGGCCGAGCTAATGGCCCGAGATGCCCTGACCCGGGAGGAGTCCTGCGGAGGGCACTTCCGGGAGGAGCACCAGACCGAAGAGGGCGAGGCCATGCGGGACGACGAGAACTTCACCCACGTGGCCGCCTGGGAGTGGAACGGCGAGGGAACCCCCCAAACCCGCCACCGGGAGGAACTGGAGTTCGAGAACGTGGAGCTGACCCAGAGGAGCTACAAGTGAGCGCCGAGATCAACCTCACGCTCAAGGTGTGGCGCCAGGCCGGTCCCAACGCCGAGGGCGGCTTCGTGACCTATGAGGCCGGCGGCATCAGCACCGACGCTTCGTTTCTGGAGATGCTCGACATCGTCAATGAGCGGCTCATCGAGGCGGGCGAGGAGCCCATCGTGTTCGAGTCCGACTGCCGAGAGGGCATCTGCGGCACCTGCGGCCTCATGATCAACGGCCAGGCCCACGGCCCCCAGAAGGGCACGGCCACCTGCCAGCTCCACATGCGCAGCTTCAACGACGGCGACCACATCGTGATCGAGCCGTGGAGGGCCACGTCGTTCCCCGTGCTGCGGGACTTGGCGGTGGACCGTCGGGCCATGGACGCCATCATCGGCGCCGGCGGGTACATCTCGGTGAACACCGGCGCCGCCCCCGACGCCAACCTCACCCCGGTGCCCAAGGAGACGGCCGACACCGCCTTTGACGCCGCGGCCTGCATCGGCTGCGGGGCCTGTGTGGCCGCCTGCCCCAACAGCGCGGCGCAACTGTTCACTGCGGCCAAGGTGCAACACCTGAACCTGCTCCCCCAGGGCCAGGCCCAGCGGTGGGCCCGCACCGAGGCCATGGTGGAGACCATGGAGGCGTTTTTCGGCTCGTGCACCAACCACGGCGAGTGCGAAGAAGCCTGCCCCAAGGAGATCCCCATCGACTTCATCGCCTGGACCAACCGCGACTACATCAAGGCCAAGGTGAAAAACCGCAAACTGGCTGGCTGACGGTAGCGTCAAAGCATGACCACCGTTACTGCCGATCTCAAGATCGAGAGCGGCCAGAACTTCGCTGTGGAACTCCGCTCGGGCTCGCACCTGTGGGCGGCCGATGAGCCCGAAGACCTGGGCGGGGGCGACACCGGCCCCAACCCCTACGAGATCCTCCTGTCGTCAGTGGCGGCCTGCACCTGCATCACCCTGTCGATGTACTGCCAGCGCAAAGGATGGAGACTCCACTCGATTTCCGCCCGCTTCGAGCACGACCGGGTTCACGCTCGCGATTGCGACGATTGCGAGGCCGACGCCTCGGGCTTCATCGACCGGGTGCGCAGCCAGATTTTCATCGAAGGCGACTTCGACGACGTCCAGCGGGCCCGACTGGAAGACATCGCCCGCCGCTGTCCCGTGCGCCGCACCCTCGAAGGGGGCATGTCCTTCACTACCGAAGCAGTGTTCGCGGGCTAACGCCCAACCTGGTTGATGTCGGCCATCGGCAAGGCAAACGACGTCGTCCGCCACGCGGCGCGGGGAGTGCTCATGGGGGCGGCCGACGTGGTGCCCGGCGTGTCGGGGGGCACCGTGGCGCTGCTGCTGGGGATCTATACCCGGCTCATTGACACCGTGCGGGCCGGAGCCGGGGTGCTGGGGGCGTTGCTGCGGGGCAGGTGGAGGGGGGCAGGGGAACGGTTGAGGAGTTTCGACTGGTGGTTCGCCGTGCCCCTGCTGGCGGGCATCGTGGTCGCGGTGGTGGCCCTGGCGTCGGTGATCGACGAACTGCTGACCGACGAGCCCGAAGCCATGGCCGGGCTGTTTTTCGGGCTGGTGGCGGCATCGGTGGTGGTGGCCTGGAAAATGGTGGAGAATCCCAGCGCAAGGCTTGCCCTGACCTCGCTGGTGGTGGGCGGGTTGTTCTTCTGGCTGCTGGGACTCCAGTCGGGGCCGGTGGCAGATCCGACAGTTCTGGCACTGTTCGGGTCGGGGGTCGTGGCGGTATGCGCCATGCTGCTGCCCGGCATCTCCGGATCGTTCATCCTGCTTATGCTGGGGGTGTACCCCGCCGCGATCGCCGCGGTGGACAACCGCGTCTGGGCTGATCTGGCCGCACTGGCCGTGGGGGCAGTGGTGGGGCTGGCCCTGTTCTCGAACCTGATCGGCCGGGTGCTCGACCGCTGGCATGACTACACCCTGGCTGTGATGATCGGACTGCTGCTGGGCTCGCTGCGGGTGCTGTGGCCCTGGCCCGCCGGAGTGGGCGTGATCAGCCGCCACGCGGAGGAGACCATCGACGGAACCCGCCTGGGCTGGGCCCCCGCGGCCGACCTCTGGCTTCCCGCCCTCCTGGCCGCCGCTGCCTCCTCCCTGGTTCTCGTTCTCTCCCGCCTAACCCGCTCGCCAGACTGAACCCCAGAAAATAGACAAGCCCCGACCGGAGTCGGGGCTGTCGGCCCGAGGCTACTCACCCCGGGGTGGTACAAGGAATACGTTACATCCTGGAGCGACAATTCGCCACGATTTTTCAGTCGTCTGGATACTATCCACTACCTGGGCAAATGTGTCACACCCCGTGGCTAGGCTCAGATTCACATGACTGCCAACCGGGTCGTCGCCTACATCGACGGATACAACCTCTACCACGGGCTCATCGATGCCCGTTTACGAACTTCGCGTTGGCTGGATATCCGCGCAGTATGCAAATCTCAGATGCGGAAGGGCCAGCAACTCGAATTCGTCCGCTATTTCACTACTCGAGTGCGGAATGACCCAAGGAAGTCTGAGCGACAGTCGCGATTTGTCGATGCCATAGAAGGGTTGGGGGGAGTCTTCATCGACTACGGGTATTTCCAGTCAAAAGACGTGCACTGCTACTCGTGTGGGCATTCGTGGCTCCAACGTGAGGAAAAGAAGACCGATATCAATATCGCCGTACGTCTTTTGGAAGACGCTCACGACGATAGATTTGATATTGCCATTTTGATATCCGGTGATGGGGATTTGGCACCAGCCATTGATTCGGTTCGCTCACGTACACCAGAGAAACGGATCGTGGTCGCTTTCCCACCTAAGCGAAACTCCTTTGAACTGCAAAGGGCGGCCCACGCACACAAGAGAATTTCGCGAACCACCATTCTCTCCTGCCATCTGCCGGCAACAGTCACTACGTCATCAGGACACCTGATCCAGGCTCCAGAGGGATGGCTTCCCACACACGCGAAATAGATGCGTGCCTCTTCAAACTAGACCTCGTAGCAAGTTCTGCTCGGTCCACGCAGGCCCGTCGGAACTAGCGACCAGGGATCGCTCCAAACGGGCGCGCTGAGAGGTCTCAGGGTGGTCGGCGGGGAGAGGGGCGGAGGCAATGACAGTGCCGTCGGTTGGGCCGTTGGTCCACTCCTGGTCCCACCAGGCGGGCAGGCCCTCCCAGTGGAAGCGACGGCCCCGGCCGTCCAGCTCAATCGTCTCATCACCCACCAGCACTTGGCCGTGGACAATGTCCAATTTGTCGGGCGACGACTCCCACTCCAGCTCCAGGCCGTAGGGCACCCGGTCGCCCCAGCCCAGCCCGAACACTTCTTCGGGATCGTCGAGGGCCACTGCGAACGCCTCCAAATCCACGGTGAAGTGTTCGTCGGGGATCTGTTCGATGAACTCGGTCCACAGCCCGGGTGCTCGAAGTTCCAGGGTGGAGGGCCGGGGTAGCGGGGCGTCGGTCTCCACCAACACAACAGGACGGCGGTCGGGACCGACCAGCGCCGACCAGAACCAGCTCCGCCCCAGGTTGGGCCACAGCGTAAGCTGCGCATAGCCCCCCACCGATCCGTCTGGCGCAGCGAAATCGCCATACCACGACTCGGCCCACAGTCGGTGCGTCGGTGCAGAAGTCATATACCTACCTCAGTACGGTAGGACTTGGTGCTGGAGTACTTGAGCGACGAGTGGATCGAGGAGGCAGACGCCGCACTGCGGGCGTCGGGGTTGTGCGCGCCGGACGGCGATCGATTCGCGGTCCAACAGCAAGTGGGTGAGGTGATATTCCACATGGTGTTCGACGGTGAGGGCGCTCGCGTCAGCTCTGGGCCAGCCCCCGATCCTGAGGTGGCTTTCAGCCAAGCCCGCGAGACGGCGGTGGCCATTGCCAAAGGAGAGCTCTCGGCTGAGGAAGCAGTGTTGAATGGGGAAGTCACGTTTGAAGGCAACCCCATGGCGCTGTTGTCCCACCGCCGGTTACTGGCGAGAGCCGAAGACGTCTTCGCAGAGATGCGGGACCGCACAATCTGGAACCTTTGACGAGAGGTTTGCCTATTCCTGACCGGGCTCCGGTAAATCGGCCATACCGGCCAGCGCCCGAGCAGCCGCCTGCACCAGTGGAAAGGCCAGGCAGGCGCCGGTTCCCTCTCCCAATCGCAAGTTGAGATCCAGCAGGGGGTTCAGGCCCAGGTGGTCGAGGACGATGGAGGCGGCTGGCTCGCTGGAGCGATGGCCAGCGATGGCAAGGACCGCAGTGCCGGGCGCCAGGGCTTCTGCCGCGCACAGGGCCGCCCCAGCGATCACCCCGTCCACAATGAAGGGAACCCGGTTCTCAGCGGCGGCAATGTACAACCCGGCGAGGGCCGCAATCTCCAATCCCCCCACCGTGGCCAGCACATGGATGGGTTGCGCACAGGCGGCGGCTCTCTCGATGGCAGTGGCCACCAACCCGCGCTTGTGGTCGAGGCCCCCGGCGGGAACTCCCGCGCCGACTCCGGTGACCTCTTGGGCTGATCGGCCGGTGAACGCGCCGATCAGCGCGGCCGCCGACGTGGTGTTGCCGATGCCCAAGTCGCCGCCTATGAGACAGTCGACGCCGGCCTCTAGCTGCTCGGACGCGATTCGAACGCCTACCGCCAGCGCTGCTTCGGCTTCGCCAAGGGTCATGGCCGGCCCGCTGGCGATGCTGGCGGTGCCGTCGGCCACCCTCTCGTCTCTCACGCCGAGGAGCGGGTCGAGCGGGGTCTGTACTCCTACGTCGACGACGACCACCTGAGCACCCACCGTCTCAGCAAACACTGAGATGGCGGCCCCGCCGCTGCTCACCGTGGCCACCATGGCCGCGGTGATCTCCGAAGGCCACGCGCTGGCCCCATCAGCCACCACGCCGTGATCGCCGGCGAACACAACCACAACCGGATTGCCGGGCACAGGCGGCGGGCAGACACCGGCCACCCCGGCCAAGTGAACTCCCAGGTCCTGTAGTCGCCCCAGCGCGCCCGGGGGCATGGCCCGGGTGGCCCATCGAGCCTGGGCCTGTTCCATGGCCTGAACATCGAGCGGAGGCGCTGACGGGAATGGCGACGAGCTCATGGATCGGCCGCCAAGGCGAGCAGGGCGGCGGTTTCTGCCACCATGATCACCGCACCCAGCACATCGCCGGTGAATCCGCCCAGCCGACGCCATGCCAACCCCACCATTGCAATGGAGACCACCGCTGCGACACCGGCTGCCACCGCTCCCGACACCCCTTCTATCAGCACCAGCGCCGCCACTGCGGGTACCAGCCACAACGCCAGCCAGAGCCTTGACCCTTCCAGGAACGAGGCGGCTAGCCCGCCGGGCCGGGCATAGGGGACGATGGCCGGGACCACCGCAACCAGGGTGCGGCTGAAAGCCCAGATGGGCACAAACGACCACGACTCGATGCCGTCAACCGATAACGCCGCCCAACGGGCCGCCACCACAACCACAACCGTGGCGATGGCGAACGCTCCCACATCGGGACGGCTCATCACCGCCAGCCGCCGATCCCTCTCCATGTGGGGAAGGAGCCCGTCGGCGCTGTCAGCCAGACCATCAAGGTGCAGTCCGCCGGTGAGCACTAGGTCGGCGGCCACCACCAAGATCCCGACTACCAGCAGCGGCCACAGCTCACCCGCCCCCCAGTGGACGGCCCCCAGCACCGCACCCAGCCCGGCCCCGACCACCGGAAACCACCAAAGTGCCCGGGCCTGGGGCGTTTGGCCGCGGCCAGCCACGGTCAGAAAAGCCAACGCACCCATGACCGCAGGCCGTCTCATCTTTGCCCTACTCCCCATCGACGGGAGGCAGCTCGAGCACCCGACCGGCCACCACCAGCAGCACCCGGTCGGCAACCTCGGCGACCTGCTGATTAAGCCTTCCCACAGCGTCGACATACCGCCGGCCCAGTTCACTGGGGGGATGAACCGCCAACCCGACCTCCTCGGAGACGATGACCGCGGGAGCGATCCGACTGGCCAAAGCAGCCAATAGGTCGCTGCTTTCCACGTTCATCTCAGGGTGCTTGGTGACCCAGGTGCCCAGCGAATCCACCAGGACCGGGCTGTCGATCTCCCTAAGCACCCTGGGCAGGTCAGCAGGTGCCTCGCATTCGATGGTGCTCCAACCCGGAGGGCGTCGAGCCTGGTGGGCTGCAACCCGCGCCACGTGGTCGGCGTCGCTTGGATCGACCTCGGCGGTGGCCACGTAGGTGACCTTCGGGCCCAGCGTCGAGGCAATCGACTCGGCTACCTCTGATTTGCCCGAGCGGGTCCCGCCCAACACCAGCACGATCATGAGCGACTACCCGTATTCCCCCAGGCCCAAGGCGCACTGCTGCTCAATAGTCGAGGCCTTTTTTGGCCAGTATCTGGCTGTCGAAGGCGTGCTTCACCTTGACCATCTCAGTGACGGTGTCGGCCACGTCGATCACCTCATCGGCCATGTCCCGGCCGGTGAGGATGACGCTGACCTGCTCCGGTCGAGACTCCAGTGCCGCGGCCACATCGACGGCATCGATCCAATCCCAGGTCATGGCGTAGCTGATCTCGTCCAACACCACCAGGCGATACTCGCCACCGGCGATGAGCTGAGCCGAGAACTCCCAGGCAGCCACCGCCATGGCTCGGGACTCGTCGAGGTCGTCGGAGTCCCAGGTGAACCCGTCGCCCGCCGAGAACCACTGCACCCCCAGCTCTCGGCACACCTTCTCCTCGCCGGTGTTCCAGTCGCCGCTCTTGAGGAACTGAACCACTGCCACCGGCCAGCTCTGGGAAATCGCCCGCAAGATGGTGCCGAACGCCGCGGTGGACTTGCCCTTGCCGTCGCCGGTGTTCACCAGCACCAGCGACGAGGCCCGTCGCATCTCAGAGAGGTCGTAAGGCTGTTCTTCTTGGGGAGTCGGGTCGCTGCTCATGAGGGCTCCTTCTCTCTCCGACGGGATGCAGGCAGCACCACCAACTCGCCGTCGATTGGTTGAACAGTAAGCGGCGTGTCGTACACCGCGGACAGCAGATCAGCATTCAGCACTTCGGCTGGCGTGCCCTGGGCCACGATCCGGCCGTGGTCTATCAGAATGAGCCGGTCGGCAAACCGGGCCGCGGCACTCAGATCATGCATGGCCGCCAACACGCTAAGACCCTCGGTGCGGCGCAGATCGTCCACCAACTCCAGCACCGACACCTGATGGCCCACGTCGAGGGCACTGGTGGGCTCGTCCAACAGCAGCACCGGGCATTGCTGGGCTAGCGCCCGGGCCACCACCACTTGCTGGGCCTCACCACCCGACAGGGTGGACACAAAGCGGTCGGCAAAGGCCGAGAGCTCAAGGCGATGCAGCACCGAGGAAACGATCTGCCGATCAGACTGCGATTCACGGGCCAGCCACCCGAGGTGCGCGGTCCGCCCCAACAGCACATACTCGGCCACGGTCATGCCCTTGGGCAGCACCGGGAACTGCGGCACCAAGGCGACGTCGGCGGCCCCCGGTGCACTTCCGTCGCCCAACGCCACCGTGCCGAGGAAGTCGGTTAGGCCGATGACCGATCGCAGCAAGGTGGATTTGCCGGCACCGTTCGGGCCGATGATGCCAAGCCACTCCCCCGAGGCCAACTCTAGATCGACCCCGCAGACCACCTCGTGATCGCGGAACGAAACCCGCACATCCCGACAATGCAAGGCTGGGATCAACGGGCGGGCCTCCAACAACCCAGTGGAACTCATGACGTGCTCCACCGGTCTCGCCACAGCACCAGAGCGAAGAACGGCGCCCCGACGAAGGCGGTCAATATCCCCACCGGCAATTCCTCCGGGGCCAGCAGAGTGCGGGCACCGATGTCCACGAACGCCAGAAACGCTGCCCCCACCAGTGCCGAGAGGGGCACGATCACCCGGTAGCTGTGGCTGATCAGCAGGCGCACAATGTGGGGAACCACCAGGCCGACAAAGGCGATCAATCCACTCACCGACACCGCGGCGGCGGTAAGCAGCGAGGCGGCCACGATCACCGTCAGGCGGGAGCGAACTGGGTCGAGGCCCAGGGAGCGGGCCTCGTCGTCGCCCACCCTCAGCACGTCGAGATGGCGTCGGTGGACGTGGAGCACCGCCCCGCACACCGCGACATAGGGCAACAGGAGCCAGATCTGCTTCCACCCAGTGGTGTTGAGCTGCCCGAACAGCCACGACAGCACTTCGCGGGCCCGGTTTTCGTCGAGTTGCTGGATGGCGTAGGTCTGCGCCGCGGAGAACAAGGCGGCCATAGCCACTCCGCCCAGCAGCAGCGTGGCCGGTGACGCCCCACCACCCCGGGCGATGGCCATCGACGCCAACACCGCCACCAGCGCCCCCAAGAAGGCAGCCGCCGGCACGGTGTCAAATGGACCCCAGCCCAAGTCAAGGCCGAATCCCAGGGCCAGCACCGCGCCGAAGCCGGCCCCGGCGGAAACCCCCAGCAGGTAGGGGTCGGCCAGCGGATTGCGGAACACCCCCTGGTAGGAGGCACCGGCCACCCCCAACGACCCCCCTACCAGCATCCCGAGAACTAGTCGGGGAAGCCGGATCTCAAACAAGATGTTCTCTTGCGTGGTCGACAGCGACGAGTCGACACCGATCAGCGGAACCCAGTCGAACAAGGCACCCAGCACTCCTTTGACCGGCAGCCCTGCGGCTCCGCTGGTGGCGCTGAACAGTCCCACCGCCACAAGGACCACAACCCCAACAACGGCGGCCCCAATCGACATCCCAAACGCCCGCCGTACCGCCGAGTGGGCGGCATCAGCGTCCGTCAAAGCGGTAGTCGGGAGGGAAGCGTCGGCCATCGCAGTGCCCGCGGTGGGTTATGAAACCGGGGAGGCCACCGAATTGAGAGCCTCGGCCACTGCGTTGATGAACTGGGGCAGCCGCGGTCCCCACCGGGACGCGATGTCGGCGTTGACCACGACGATGTTGCCGTTGCGCACTGCCGACACCTCGCCCCAACCGGGCCGGGCCGCCACGTCTTCGGCGGTGTAGCCCACCAGATCGGTGATCACAATGAGCTCGGGGTTTGCCTCAACGATGTACTCCTCGGTGAGCTGGGGATACCCGTAGCCGTCGGGATCGACTTCATCGGCGATATTGACCACTCCCATGGCGGCGTACACCGCGCCAATGAAGCTGTTGGAACTGACCGAAAAGTAGGTGTTGTCCAGCTCGTGATACACCCGCACCGGCGCATCGGGGGCGGCGGCCAGAGCCTCGTCTATCTCGGCTCGCAGAGCGGCAACCAGCACAGCAGCTTCATCTGATCGCCCAACCGCGAACCCCAATTCGGCAATCGAGTTATAGCCACTTTCGAAATCGACGGGGGCCAAGCTCAACAGCACCGGAACGCCCACCGCAGCCATCCCGGCCATCAGGTCGTTGGCGTCGTGGGCGACCACCACCAGATCGGGCTCGTAGGAGAGCACTGCCTCCACGTTTGGATCCCAACCCGACAAGCCGGTGACCGGGGCCTCCGCTGGGAAATAGGAGAACTCGTCCACGGCCACCACCTGCTCGCCCGCACCGATGGCGAACAAAACCTCAGTGGCCATTGGCGACAGCGACACGATCCGCTGAGGCCGCTCGGAAGCGGCATCGTCATCGTTGCCGCAGGCAGTCACCACCAAGGCGAGGGCGAGCAGCATCGCAGTCAGTAGACGGAACTTTTGTCGGGGCATCTAGCACCTCCTGTAGATCGAGGAACGGAAGCTCGATCGGCAGGTGCGCTGCCCCCGAGCCAACCCTGCCTCGGGGCCTATGGCTCGTTTCAGCGTGTAGTTCGACCGGACTTACTGGCTCAGGGCCAGTTCACCGTTGCGGGACAGTGCCGGAATCTAACCGGACTTCGCCTCCACGCCGCTCCGAATCATAGCGGCCCGGCGGGAGGGATGTCGGCCAACTAGATCAAGCCCAGATCGGCCACAGTGTCTCGCTCTTCGACCAGTTCGGCGACGGTGGCGTCCAGGCGGGCCTGGGAGAATTCGTTCAGGTCCACGCCGTCCACAATCGACCACTGGCCGCCGGCGGTGGTGCAGGGGAACGACGAGATGAGGCCCTCGGGCACGCTGTAGGAGCCGTCAGAGGGCACGGCCATGCTCACCCAGTCGCCGTCGGCGGTGCCGTGGACCCAGTCGTGGACGTGGTCGATGGCCGCGTTGGCGGCTGAGGCCGCACTGGACAGGCCTCGGGCCTCGATGATGGCCGCGCCCCGCTGCTGCACCGCGGGGATGAACTCGTCGGCGATCCACGCCTGATCGCCCACTGCTTCGGCGGCCGACTGGCCTCCCACCCGGCAATTGAACAGATCGGGGTACTGGGTGGCCGAGTGGTTGCCCCAGATGGTCATCCGGCTCACCTCGCCCACTGTCACCCCCAGCTTGGCCGAGAGCTGGGCCACCGCCCGATTGTGGTCGAGCCGGGTCATGGCGGTGAACCGCTCGGCACCGATCCCCTGGGCGTTGTTCATGGCGATCAGGCAGTTGGTATTGGCCGGATTGCCCACCACCAGCACCCGCACATCGGATGCCGCACCGGCAGCCAGCGCCTTGCCCTGGGTGGTGAAGATGGCGCCGTTGGCCTCCAGCAGATCACGGCGCTCCATCCCCTTGCTCCGGGGCCGCGACCCCACCACAAGAGCGTAGTCCACTCCGTCGAACGCCTCGTTGGGATCGTCGGGACACACCTTGCCGGCCAGCAGCGGGAAAGCGCAGTCGTCTAGTTCCATGGCCACTCCGCCCAGGGCGCCCATGGCCGGGGGGATCTCCAGCATCTGGAGCACCACGGGCACCTCGGGGCCGAGCATCTGGCCGCTGGCAATGCGGAACAGGAGGCTGTAGCCGATCTGGCCAGCCGCGCCGGTCACCGCCACTCGTTTGGGATCGCTCACCGACAAGTCTCCTTTGGGCTGAGTGCGGAACTGAGGAGTCAGGTTGCGGTCGGGCAGCTAGAGCCGGTCGACGATGGCCGACGCGAACTCCGAGCACTTCACCTCGGTGGCCCCGTCCATCAAGCGGGCGAAGTCGTAGGTCACGATCTTCTCGCCGATGGTGGCCTCCACCGCGTTGATGATGTCTTCAGCGGCGTCGTCCCAGCCCAGGTGCTCGAACATCAAAACGCCCGACAGCAGCACCGACGACGGGTTCACCTTGTCTTGCCCGGCGTACTTGGGGGCGGTGCCGTGGGTGGCCTCGAACACGCCGTGGCCGGTCACGTAGTTGATGTTGGCCCCCGGCGCGATGCCTATACCGCCAACCTGAGCGGCCAGGGCATCAGAGAGGTAATCGCCGTTGAGGTTCATGGTGGCGATCACGTCGAACTCGGCCGGGCGGGTGAGCACCTGCTGAAGGGCAATGTCGGCAATGGCGTCTTGCACCAGGATCTTGTCGCCGGCGTCGCCGCCGCAGTCGTCCCAGCCCACGGCCACATCGGAGAACTCTTCGCGCACCAGCTCGTAACCCCAGCCGCGGAAGGCCCCCTCGGTGAACTTCATGATGTTGCCCTTGTGTACCCAGTGGACCCGCTTGCGGTTCCGCCGCACGGCATAGTTGAGCGCGGCCCGCTGGAGGCGCTGCGAGCCGGTCTTGGATACCGGCTTTACGCCGATGCCGGCGTCTTCGGCGATGTTCCAGCCCAAGGCGTCGTGGAGCAGGTCGCGCAGCTTGGCCGCCTCGGGGGTGAAGGCCTCCACCTCGAGGCCGGCGTAGATGTCCTCGGTGTTCTCCCGGAAGATCACCATGTCCACCAGCTGGGGGTTCTTCACCGGCGAGGGCACGTTGGTGAACCAGCGCACCGGGCGCAGGCACACGTACAGGTCCATGATCTGGCGGATCGACACGTTGAGACTGCGAAAGCCGCCGCCCACCGGGGTGGTCAACGGTCCTTTGATGCCGATGAGGTACTCGGTGAACTTCTCGATGGTGTCCTGGGGAAGCCAGTCGCCGGTTTCGTTGAACGCCTTCTCCCCGGCCAGCACCTCGATCCACTCGATTTTGCGGCCGTGCTTGCCTGCGGCTGCGTCCAGCACATGCTTAGCCGCCGGCCAGATGTCCACCCCGGTTCCGTCGCCCTCGATGAACGGGATGATTGGATTGTCAGAAACGTCGAGCTTCCCGCCAGCTCCGATTGTGATCTTGTCGCCCATATAAGGCGAGCATACCGATGGGCCTTTGTACCCAACGAAGCCAAGAATGAAGTGCCTGCAAGCACCGGCAGGTGAGCGGCAAACAATGCCGAGACGCAGGGAACCGGGCCATACGCTGCCCTTTGATGACCCGGATTGTCGACCTCTTGGGCGATCAGCCAACGCTGTCGTTCGAGTTCTTTCCCCCAGCCGACGAGGTTGCTGCCAAGCAGCTGGATGAGACCCTGAACGAAATCACTGGGCTAGCCCCCTCTTTCGTGTCGGTGACCTGCGGGGTCGGGGGCGACGGCCATGACCGCACCCGCGACATTGTGACCGACATCTGCCGGGATCGGCCCTTCCCGGCCATGGCCCACCTGACCTGCGTCGGCCACACCCGACAGGGCGTCGCCGCCCTGCTCGACGACTACGCCACCGCCGGGGTGGTCAACATCTTGGCCCTGGCCGGCGACCCGCCCGACGGGTCGGCCATCAGCGGCGACTTCCGCTACGCCTCCGAGTTGGTGGAGGTGGTGCGGGCCCACCCCGCCGAGTTCAGCGTAGGAGTGGCTGCCCATCCCGAAGTCCACCCCCGCTCGGTGAATCGCGCCTCCGACCGGCGGCATTTGGCCGCCAAGCTGAACGAGGCCGATTTCGCCATCACCCAGTTCTTCTTCAACCCCGCCGACTACACCCGCCTGTGCAGCGAGCTAGCCGATCTGGGGTGCCATCAGCCAGTGATCCCCGGCGTCATGCCCGTGATCTGGCCCAAGAGCATCCGCCGCTACGCCAAAATGAACGGCTCCACCATCCCCGAACCCCTGTTCGCCGAATTGGAGGCGCTTTCGGGCCCTGATCGGATACGGGTCGCCGCCGAAGCCGCAACAGAATTATCCCAATCGCTCCTAGACGCCGGAGCCCCCGGCATCCACCTCTACACCCTCAACCGCCCCGAAGCCTCAACCCAGATCGCCGCGTTGCTCAGCCTCTAGTGGCGGAAGTGGCGTTCGGCGGTGAAGACCATGGCCATTTTGTGCTCGTTGGCGGCGTCGATTACTTCTTGGTCGCGTACTGAGCCGCCGGGTTGGATGACGGTGGCGCATTGGGCTTCGGCGGCGGCGTCAAGGCCGTCGCGGAACGGGAAGAAGGCATCGCTGGCGCAGGCCCCGCCGGCGGCTCGACCGGCGGCCTTCTCGGCGGCGATGCGACCGGCGTCGCGGCGGTTTTGCTGGCCGGCGCCGATGCCCACCGCCTGGCGGTTGTTGGCCAGCACGATGCAGTTGGATCCCACCCGGGCCGCCACCCGCCAGGCCAGCTCGAGGTCGGCCCACTGCTCAGTGGTGGGGGCCCGCTCGGTGACCACCTGCCAGGCTGCGCGGTCGATGGTAACGGTGTCAGGGGTCTGCACTAGGGCGCCGCCGCCGAGGGTGCGGACCTCCAACTCGGCAGCTTCGGGGGGTGGTGCGTGGAGCACCCTCAGGTTCTTCTTCTTGGCCAGCAGGGCAAGCGCGGCTTCGTCGTATTGGGGAGCGATGAGCACCTCGGTGAACACCTCGGCCATGGCCTCGGCCATCTCGGCGGTCACCGGGCGGTTCACAGCCACAATCCCCCCGAAGGCCGAGACCGGGTCACACTCGTGGGCCCGCCTGTAGGCGGTGGCGATGTCGTCGGCCACGGCCGCTCCGCAGGGGTTGGCGTGCTTGATCACCGCAGCGGCCGGGTCATCGCCCAGCGAATGGGCCAGCCGCCAGGCGGCGTCGGCGTCGAACACGTTGAGGTACGACATGGCCTTGCCCTGGAGCTGTTGCGCTTCGTCCCACCAGCTCGACTGACCGGCGATGCGATAGCGGGCGCCGACTTGGTGAGGGTTCTCCCCGTAGCGCAGCACCTCTTGGCGCTCCAGTGTCAGCGCCACGGTGGGGGGAAGCGGCTCGTCATCGGCGTCTGACAGCCAGTCGGTTATGGCCGCGTCGTAGGCGCTGGTGTGGGTGAACGCGATGCGGGCCAGCCGCCGCCGGGTGGCATCCGACAACCCGCCATCGGCTTCCAACTCGGCGAGCACTGCTGGGTAGTCGTCGGGCCGCACCACCACGCCCACCCGCTCGTGGTTCTTGGCTGCGGCCCGGACCATGGCCGGTCCTCCGATGTCGATCTGCTCCACCGATGGATCGGAGCGGAATGGGTAGAGGTTGCTCACCACCAGATTGATGGGGACGATGCCCCGGTCGGCCAGATCCTGCACATGGCCGGGGTTGGACAGGTCGGCCAGCAGGCCCCCGTGGATTGCGGGGTGGACGGTCTTGACCCGGCCGTCCATCATCTCGGGCGCGCCGGTGACTTCTTCGACGGGGGTCACCGGGATCCCGGCTTCGGCCAGGGCCCGGGAGGTTCCCCCGCTGGAGATGATCTCCCACCCCAGCGCCACCAGCCCCTGGGCCAGATCGATCACCCCGGTCTTGTCGTACACCGACACCAACGCCCGCTGCGGTTGGCTGGCTCCCTGGCTCATAGGACGTGCCCTCGCTGGATTATCTTTTGGATGGTGCGAATGTATAGGTCGCGCTCCACCGTCTTGATGCGTTCGTGCAGCGTATCCACGGTGTCCCCGGGCTCTACGGACACGGCCTGCTGGGCCAGGATCGGCCCGGCGTCCACCTCCAGGGTGGCCACGTGCACGGTGCAGCCGGTGACCTTCACCCCGTAGTCCAGGGCATCGGCCACCGCGTGCCAGCCCGGAAAGGCGGGCAGCAGCGACGGGTGGGTGTTGAGTACGCGCCCCTCATAGGCGTCTTGCATCGGCTGGTCCAACACCGTGCCGAACCCGGCCATGGCCACCAGCTCGATCCCCTCGGCCTGGAGCCGCTCGGTCACCTGCCGGGTGTACCCCACCCGGTCGAAATCAGACCCAAAGCTGTCCCGCTCCACCAGCGCACAGTCCAACCCGTGATCGGCCGCCACCTTCTCCGCTCCGCAGCGCCGGTCCACCATCACCAGCGAAATCGGCAGCCCACTGCGGCCCATAGCATCGAGGATCGTCCCACTGCCCGAAGCCAACACCGCAAGCCGCATCGCGCCGAACCTACCACCCGCCTCGCGGGCTGCTCGGGATGTCTTTTGGCCAGTCGCTTCGACCCTGTTTTCAGAGCTGGGCGACTACTTTGGCCATTATGTCGCCGGCTTCGGAGGGGCTCTGGCCGACGAGGACTCCGGCGGCGGCTAGGGCGTCCATTTTGGCCTGGGCGGTGCCTTTGCCCCCCGACACGATGGCGCCGGCGTGACCCATCTTCTTGCCGGGCGGAGCGGTCATTCCGGCGATATAGGCCACCACCGGCTTGGACACGTTGGCGGCGATGAACTCGGCGGCCTCCTCCTCGGCCGAACCGCCGATCTCGCCGATCATCATGACCGCTTCGGTCTCGGGGTCTTCCTCGAAGGCAGCCAGGCAGTCGATGAACGAGGTGCCCGGAACCGGGTCACCTCCGATGCCCACGCAGGTGGTGCAGCCGATGTCCTTTTGCTTCAGCTCGTACAGGGCCTGGTACGTGAGGGTACCCGAGCGGCTCACGATGCCTACCGGGCCGCCCTCTTTGGCGATGTGGCCGGCGGTGATGCCGATGTTGGCCTTGCCGGGGCTGATGAGGCCGGGGCAGTTGGGGCCGAGCAGCCGCACATCGGGGTAGTCGGCCTTGAGCTTGTTGAAGAAGTAGGCCTCGTCGTGCATGGGCACACCCTCGGTGATTACCACGACCAGCTCCACCCCGCCCTCGGCGGCCTCGAGCACCGCGCTGCGCACCCCGGCGGCGGGGATGAACACACACGACACGTTGGCCCCGGTGGCGGCCACCGCGTCGGCCACGGAGGCGAAGATGGGAACGCCCTCCACATCGGTGCCCGCCTTCTTGGGGTTGGTGCCGGCCACCACCTGGGTGCCGTAGTCCCGGTTCAACATGCCATAGTACCGGCCCTGGCTCCCGGTGAGGCCCTGGTAGACCACCTTGGTGTTCTCGTCGATGAAGATGCTCATGATACGGACCCTTCTGCGAGGGCGACGGCTTCTCGGGCCGCTTCCAGCATGGTTGGCGCCATCATGAGCCGGTCGCTCAGATGAGGCTCCAGCAGTGCCCTTCCCTCATCGGCATTGGTGCCGTCGAGGCGGATCACGATGGGCGAGGCGATATCCACCCGGTTCATGGCCTCGATGATGCCGTTGGCCACCTCCTCGCCCCGGGTGATGCCCCCGAAGATGTTGATGAAGATGGACTGAACGTCGGGGTCGTTGTTGATCACTTCCAGCGCCCCGGCCATCACATCGGCATTGGCCCCGCCGCCGATGTCCAAGAAGTTGGCCGGCTTGCCGCCCACCTGGTTCACCACGTCCACCGTGCTCATGGCCAGCCCGGCGCCGTTGGCTATCACGCCCACCGAGCCCTCCAGGCCCACATATTGGAGGCCCTTGGCGTGGGCGGCGGCCTCCCGCTCGTCGCGGGGCTGCGTGGCGTCGAAGGGGGCCAGGTCGTGGCGGAATCCGGCGTTGCCGTCGAGGGTGACCTTGGCGTCGAGCACATGCACCTTGCCCTCGGGGGTCACGATCAGCGGATTGATCTCCACCAGATCGGCGTCGCCTGTGGTGTAGGCCTCGTACAGCTTCAACAACAGATCCACCGTTTGGTCGGTGACGTCGGGGTTGAGGTTGGCGGCCAGCACCCACTGGCGGCACTGGTCCTTGCTGAGGCCGTGTACCGGATCGACCCAGATCTTGGCGATGGCGTCGGGGTTCTCTTCGGCCACGGTCTCGATCTCCACACCGCCCTCAGCCGACAGCATCCCCAGATGCGCTTTGGCCGACCGGTCGAGGGTGAAGCTCACGTAGTACTCCTCGGCGATGTCGGAGGCCTTCTCGATCCACAGGTTCTCGACGATGTGGCCCTGGATGTCGAGGCCCAAGATGTTGGTCGCATGGGTGCGAACGGCGTCGATGTCGGGGGCGAACTTGACTCCCCCGGCCTTGCCCCGCCCGCCGGTGTGCACCTGGGCCTTCACCATCACTGGCGTTCCCAGCCGCTCCGCCGCGGCCACTGCGTCGTCCACCGTGGTGACTGCCTCACCGGGCGACACCGGCATGCCGTACGACGCGAAGAACTGTTTTCCCTGATATTCGAATAGATCCACGGGCTCCCCAATGCAGCGCGATGGCCAAGTTTGCGGTGTGGTTCGGCGATGGTTCGTACCGCCGAAGCTTCGCCGCGATACTAGGAGCAACACCGTCTGTCGGAGCGAACCGAGGAAGGACTCGTGCCCGTCGCATCTGGACCCAAGATCACCCCGCTGCGAGCAGTCTTCT
The DNA here is from genome assembly GCA_022827405.1 of Acidimicrobiia bacterium. Classification (GTDB taxonomy): domain Bacteria; phylum Actinomycetota; class Acidimicrobiia; order Acidimicrobiales; family Bin134; genus Poriferisocius. The sequence goes on along the minus strand of JAJDTA010000042.1, from coordinate 6,675 downwards.
ATACCGTGGTCAGCATCGGGCTGGGCGTGGGGCTGGTGTTCGCCGTGGTGTCGCTGGCCGGCTCCGACCAGATCGAGGTGAAGCTGGGCGACGACGACTTCAATGCCGGCAACGCCGAGAACCTGGCCGCCGAGATCGCCGAGCGGGGGCCGGTGCCATGGGCGCCGCTGAGCCGGGGGCGCAGCATCTGGATCAACCACGTCGGCGACAAACCGGTGGAGGGTTGGTTCGCCTTCGATGTGCAGTCGCCCGGGGCAACCGGCGACTGCGTTGTCGACTGGGACGCCGAGAGGAGGCTGTTCGTGGACACTTGCGATCCCACCTTGGTGTACTCGGCCACCGGCGAGGGGCTGACCCAATTCGGGGTATGGGTGGACGACGACGGCGACCTGATCGTGGACGTGAATGCCAACGATCTCACCGAGTCGCCCGTACCGGCCATTGAGGAATAGCCGAGGTCAGACCTTTTCCAGGCGGGCGTAGGAGGCCAGCAGGACTTTGGAACCGGCGGTGGTGAAGTTGACGGTGATCTCGGCGTCGCTGCCGGCCCCCTTCACATCGGTGACGACGCCGAGGCCGAAGGTGGCGTGGTTCACGTCGTCGCCTATTACGAGGTGTACCGGGCTGGGGTCGGCCTCAACCGGGGTCCGGGGAGCTTGGGCGGCATCCACCGCTCGCTCCCGCCCGGGAAAGGAGCTGGATTCCTGGGCGGTTTCCCGGCGATAGCCAGACTGGCGCATGCGGGTCCGGCTGCTGCCGCGATCGTCAACCAGCTCTTCGGGGATCTCCTCCAAGAACCTGGATGGCGCGTTGTACTGCGTCCTGCCGTGGACGGTACGGCTCCAGGCATGGGTCATATACAGGCGCTGTCGGGCTCGGGTGATGCCCACATAGGCCAGTCGGCGCTCCTCCTCTAGTTCATCGGGCTCGGTGACTGAGCGGAAGTGGGGAAACACATCCTCTTCCATGCCGATCAAGAACACCACGGGATACTCAAGGCCCTTGGCCGAGTGCAGAGTCATCAAGGTCAGTTGGGAGTCTTCGGTTAACTCATCGGTGTCCGACACCAGGCTGACCAGCTCCAAGAAATCGCTCACGTTCTCGCTCTCGGTGGCCGCAGTAATCAGCTCGTCGAGGTTCTCCAGCCGACCCATGGCCTGCACGCTCGCCTCGGTGTTGCCCGTGGTTTCGCGGTCGGCCTCGACCTCCAGCTGGTCGAGATAGCCGCTTTTCTCAAGCAGGTGCTCCAGCACCGCAGCCGGTCCGCTGTCCAGCCGCTCGCCGGCCTCGGCGATTACGCCCTGAAACTCTTGGATGCCGCGGAGCGCCTTGCCCTTGACCCCGGCCTCGGCGGCGTGTCCCAAGGCGTCCATCAGCGTCAGGCCGTGGGATTCGGCCCACGCCTCCAGCTTGGCCACCGACCCGTCGCCCACCCCCCGCTTGGGCGTGTTCAGCACCCGGCGCAGGCTCACGGCGTCGCCGGGGTTGACCGTCACCCGCAGATAGGCCAGAGCATCTTTGACCTCCCGGCGGTCGTAGAACCGGGTGCCGCCGATGAGCTGGTAGGGGATTCCTGCCTCCATCAGCAGTTCTTCCACCACCCGGCTCTGGGCGTTGGTGCGGTAGAAGACGGCCATCTCATCCCAGCGGTGCTGCTCATCGTCGTGGAGTCGGAACGCCTCTCGCACCACCCAGCGGGCCTCCTCGTATTCGTCGGAAGCGCAGAAGCGGACGATGCGCTCGCCGTCGGATTGGTCGGACCACAGGTTTTTGGGCTTGCGACTGAGGTTGTTGGCGATCACCGCATTGGCCGCGCTCAAGATGCGCTGGGTGGAACGGTAGTTCTGCTCCAACAGCACCACGGTGGCATCTTCGAAGGCCCGCTCGAACTCCAAGATGTTGCGGATGTCGGCCCCCCGGAAGCGGTACACCGACTGGTCGGCGTCGCCCACCACGAATACGTTGCGGTGCTCTTGGCCCAGAAGCAGCACGAGTTGGTTCTGCACGCTGTTGGTGTCCTGGTACTCGTCCACCAGCACATGCTCGAAGCGGCGGCGGTAGCGGTCGAGCACGTCGGGCCGCTGTCGGAACAGGTCCACGGTGGTACCCAGGAGATCGTCGAAGTCCATCGCCCCGGCCCGGCGGAGGCGCTGCTGGTACTCGTCGTAGATATCGCCGATGCGGCGCTCGAAAATGTTGGCCGCCCGGTCCTTGTACTGGGCCACGCTGATCATCTCGTTTTTGGCTGCGCTGATGGCGGCGTGAATCGACCGGGGGGGCATCTGCTTGGGGTCGAAACCGAAGTCGTTGAGGATGTAGCGGGCGAGCCGCACCGAGTCGGCTTGGTCGTAGATGGTGAAGCTGGAGGGGAAGTCGATGGCCTCGTGCTCGTAGCGCAGGATGCGGGCGCAGGCCGAGTGGAAGGTGCTCACCCACATCTTGTCGGCCACCGGTCCGACGAGGGCGCCCACCCGGTGCTTCATCTCCTGGGCCGCCTTGTTGGTGAAGGTGATGGCCAAGATGGCGAACGGGGAAATGCCCTGGTTGTCAATGAGGTGGGCGATGCGGTGCGTTAGCACGCGGGTCTTGCCCGAGCCGGCGCCGGCGACCACCAGGATGGGGCCCCCTGGATGGGTGACCGCGTCGATCTGGGCCGGGTTCAGGCCCTCGGTGAGCGCGGTCGACGGCATTGACTCACACTACCGACGGGCATGTCAGTTTGACGATGACAGCCTGTCGTTGCCATCCCCCGGCGGGGCGGCGGACTCTTTTGACGGGGTTGTGGTGGCGGGTCCTGTCGCCTACGGCGGCCTGGCTGTCGGAGCAGCCAGGTCCGCCTGCGGCGCCACCCCCCACCACAACCCATTTTGGTGGCCGCCGCCCCGCCTATATTGAATGCCCAATCTTCTAGAGAGTTTGGTGATGGGGAAGTTTCGGTTTGGGGTGCAGGCTCGGGGGTTTTCTGATGCTGAGGGGTGGCGGGAGATGGCTCGGAGGGCGGAGGGGCTGGGGTACGACGTCTTCTGCATGCCTGACCATTTCGACCAGGGGCCCGCGCCGATGGTGGCGTTGGCCTTTGCCGCGGAGGCCACCACCACGCTGCGGTTGGGAACCATGGTGCTGGCTAACGATTTTCGCCACCCGGCGGCGCTGGCCAAAGAGGCGGCCACGCTGGACGTGCTGTCCGGCGGACGGTTCGAGTTGGGCATCGGAGCCGGGTGGCAGACCAGCGACTACCAGAGCACCGGCATCGCCATGGACCGGCCCGGCGTGCGGATCGAGCGCCTGGGCGAGGCGGTGGCCATCATCAAAGCGCTGCTCGCCGGTGAGACGGTCACGTTCTCGGGCCAGCACTACACCATTGACGGCCTTGAGGGGCTGCCCGAGCCGGTGCGGCCGGGAGGGCCGCCGCTGTTCGTGGCCGGAGGCTCGGAGCGGGTGCTGCGGTTGGCGGCCCGAACGGCTGACATCGTGGGGGTGAACCCCAACATGGCTGCTGGGGTCATCGACGACCGGGTCGGTCCGTCGGCCACATTTGAGGCCACCGCGGTCAAGATCGGGTGGATCCGCGAGAGTGCAGGAGAGCGGTTCGAGGGCTTGGAACTGCACTCCCGGGTCCATGTGGCCCGAGTTACCGACGACAAGCGGAGCTTTGCCGGGGCGTTGGCCCCGGCGCTGGGGCTGGACACCGACCAGGCGCTGGCATCGCCCCACAGCATGATCGGAACAGTGGACGAAGTGGTGGACAAGCTGGTGCGCCAAAGGGAGGAATTGGGCATCAGCTACATCGGCCTGTCGATCGAATCCATGGAGGAAATGGCTCCGGTAGTGGACCGCCTGGCGGGAACGTGACCGGCTTTCCTTTGTCGATGCTCTAGGCGAGGCCATTAGTGTTAATTCCCCTATGTCTGAGGCGGAAACCACTCTGGAATCCGAGACCACCGAGGTCGAGCCGGAGCCTGTCGAAAAATCCGAAGCTTTGGTAGAAGAGCCAGAGGCTGCCGCCGAAGTACCTACCGAAGAACCCGAAGCCGCCGAAGAACCAGAGGCTGCCGCCGAAGAACCCGCAGCCGAGGCCGCCGAAGAACCCGCAGCCGAGGCCGCCGAACCGCCGAAGCCTGAAGCGCCGCCGGGGGAACCAGCACCAGCCACGGTAGATGGGATGACCGGCGGCACCATCGTGTCCGGGACGGTCAAGACGAAGGCTGCTCACGAAATAGAGCTCGACTTGGGTGGGGACCGGATCGGAGTCATCAGCCAGCGCTACTGGGGTGACGATCCGGCTGCCGATCTGTCCCAGCAGTGCGTGCTAGGCGAGGTGGTCAACGCCGCCGTGCTGGTGCGAGAAGACCACAAGGGCCGCATTGTGCTGTCGCGGCTGTGGGCCTTGCAGCAGATCGCCTGGGTGGACATCGCCCGGGCGGCCGCGGCCAACGAGGCCGTTACCGGCACCATCACCGCGGTGGTCAAGGGCGGGCTGTCGTGCGACGTGGGTGTGCGGGGGTTCATACCGTCGTCGCTGATCGACGTGGAGCCGGTGGAGAACCTCCAGGCGCTGGTCGGCCGCGAAGTGCAGTGCAAGGTGGTGGAGGCCGACCAGGTGTCGGGCCGTTTAGTGCTGTCTCGCAAGGCAGTGGTCCGAGCCGAGCAGCGCAAGGCGGCCAAGGCGTTGATGGAGTCGATGTCGGCGGGCGACGAGTACACCGGCAGAGTGGTGGACATCCAAGATTTCGGGGCGTTTGTGGACATCAACGGCGTGCGGGGCCTGGTCCACTCCTCCGAAATGGCCTGGAAGCGGGTTCAGCACCCTAACGAGGTAGTGAGCGTGGGCGACGAGGTGAAGGTAAAGGTCAAGTCGGTGCAGTTGCCCAAGCAGCGAGTGAACCTCACCATGAAGCTCACCCCCGACCCGCTGGCCAGCCTCGAGGTTGGCGGTGTGATGAGCGGCCGGGTGACCCGCCTGGTGGACTTCGGCGCGTTCGTGGCGCTCAACGACGACATCGAAGGTCTGGTCCACATCACCGAGATGGCCGAGTACCGGGTGTACCACCCCGAGGAGATCGTCCTTCCCGGCGAAGAGGTTTGGGTCAAAGTGCTAGGCGTCGATCGCAAACGCCGCCGCGTAGACCTCTCCATCTCCCAGGCCATCGCTGGTTGACGCCCGATTAGGCCTTGTGGATCGGGGCAGCCTCCCGCAACGCGTGATAGTGCGGGTACAGGTTCCCTCGGGTTTCCGGGTTGATGATGTCGGCGATGATGTGCTCAGGGTCGGCGCTCATAGTGAAGGCCAAGTTATATCCGCAACGGGATCGCCCGCCGACTGGATGGCCTGCCAGACGCGATCCGGGGTAAGCGGCAGATCGATGTGGCGGATGCCGAGATCGCTGAGGGCATCGATGACTGCGTTCTGCACCGCCGGGGTGGCACCGATGGTGGCTGCCTCGCCGATGCCCTTCACCCCCAAGGGGTTCAGATGGGTGGGAGTGATGGTGCTGTCGACGGTGAAGTCGCAGAACTCGGCCGCTGAGGGCATGGCGTAGTCGGCCAGTCCGGTGGTGAGCGGGTTGCCGTGGTCGTCGTATACCACGTGCTCATACAGCGCCTGGCCAATGCCCGAGGCCACCCCGCCGTGCTGCTGACCGGCCACGATCAAGGGGTTGAGCAGGTTGCCGGCGTCGTCCACCGCCACAAAGCGCCGCAGGGCGACCAGGCCGGTCTCGGTGTCCACCTCCACCACGCAGATGTGGGTGCCAAACGGGAAGGTAGCGCCATCGGTGGTGTGATCCAGCTCGGCCCGCAGCGGTTCATCGGAGGCCGCAGCCACCTCGGCCCAGCCCACCGTGGCCGAGGGCACACCGGCCACTCCCAAGCGGCCTTCGTCAGTGACCACAATGTCGTCGGCGCTGGCCTCCAACAGCTCCGCCGCCCGCTGTCGGGCAATGTCCAGCACCTCCATGGAGGCGGCATGGATGGCGCTGCCTCCGAGTTGGGCGCTGCGCGAGCCGCCGGTGCCGCTGCCCCGGGCCACCAGTGCAGTGTCGGACTGCACGAAGGCGATGCGGTCCATGTCGATGCCCAGCCGGTCGGCCACGATCATGGTGAACGCCGTTTCGTGGCCCTGACCGTGGGAGGAAGTGCCCACCGACACGGTGGCCGAGCCGTCGGAGTGGACCTCGACGGTGGCGTGCTCCTCCTGGCCGGTCGGTGCGGTGACCTCCACGTAGCTCGACAACCCGATTCCCAACCTGATGGGGTCGCCGGTAGCCCGGCGGGCAGCCTGCTCGGCCCGCAAGTCGTCGTAGCCGACCAGCTCGCAGGCTCGGTCCAGGGCCTTCTCGTACTCGCCGGTGTCGTAGGCCCCGCCCGTGGGGGTGACCAGCGGGAAATCCTCCGGGGCCAGGAAGTTGCGGCGGCGAAACTCCACCGGGTCTATGCCCAATTCGGCCGCGGCCAAGTCGGCCATGCGCTCGATGGTGAGGGTGGCCTGGGGCCGGCCTACCCCTCGGAACGCCCCCAGCGGGGCCCGGTTGGTGGCTGCCAGGCCGTAGTCGAACTGCACCTGTTCGATCCCGTAGACGCCCGGCGCCATAACCCGGGTGATCATGGGGAGAATGCCGCCCAAGCCGGGAAAAGCCCCCGCGTCCACCAGTGCAATCACCTCTAGCGACACCATCC
>JAJDTA010000230.1 GCA_022827405.1 Acidimicrobiia bacterium | reverse complement strand
AATCCAGGCCGACACCCAGATTGCCGACGCCTTCACCCAGCTGAACCAGCAGGGATCCACCGTGCTTCAGGGGAACCTGTTGATGATCCCGGTGGGCGACTCGCTGCTGTTCGTGCGCCCGGTGTACGTCCAGGCCACCGGGGATACCGAGCTGCCCCAGGTAAAGCAAGTGATCGCCGGGGTGGGCAACGACGACGATTTCGTGCTGGTTATCCGCCCGACATTGGACGAGGCTCTGGCCGCCCTCTCCGACCCCGACGGGCTCTCGGTGCTTCCCAGCCAGCCGGCGTCGCCGGAGCCCGATGAGGCTGGCACCGACGGGGCCGAGCCCGCTCCTGATCCCACCGCAGTGCCGTCTGTCCCTGACGATACGCCCATCGACGACGACACCCGGCAAGCCCTGAGCGAGCTCATCTCCGAGTTGCGGACCACCCAGGACTCCCTCGACGAGGACCGCCGCCGCCTCGACGGCCTCATTGAAGAACTGGAGTCGCTGCTGGACTCCGCCGGCGGCTAGCCGAACGCCAAGAAGCGGCTAGTCCAGCAGGATGTTGTTTGGCCGGGGAGTGCCCTGGGCTTCGAGCATGAAGTAGTAGCCCATCAACACGGTTTGGCCGTCGGTGATGCTCTCGATGTTGCCGTCGGCGTCCATGTTCAGGTTGGCGCCCCAGATGGCGAAGAACACATCGGTGGTCTCGGTGTTGTCCTCGGGGGTATAGAGGGTGTGGACGGAGCCGGCCGGTTCATAGAGGAACGACCCGGCCCGGTTCAGGAAATCGCTCTCCTTGTACCCCCAGGCCCCGGCGCTGGTGTAGGCGAACACCTGGCCGGTGTGCTTGTGGGTCTGCACCGAGTAGCCCGGTGGGAAGTGGTTCTTGATGACCCACAACCCCTCGCTCTCTTTGATCTGGAGCACTTTGAGCCCGATGCCGTCTTCGCCGTAGGCCCAGGGGAGGTCGTCTTCCCCGATGTGCGCGGCGGTGGGGGCAACCATCATGTCAAGCATGGGGGAATCTTACGCCCCTATTGGCGCAACGGCCCGAGCGGCTAGTCGATCTCGGTGCGGTTGAGGCGCCAGGAGGTGTAGAGGAGTCCGGCCACGCCGACAGCCAGCGGAACGATGTACGACGCCAGCGTGGAGCGGTCGGCCAGCCGCATTTCCACCCCGGTGGCGTCGGACAAGATGCTCATGGGGTAGCTGCGAATGGAGAGGCGGGCAAACCAGTCGCCCAATCGCGACATCAACAGCTCCCAGATGGCGATGTAGCCCAAGCCGATCAGCAGGGATCGCTTGAACCGCAGCCCCAAGGCCAAGAAAATCCCCGAATAGGCGAAGACCGCCAGGGCGGTGGCCACTGCGGTGGGCACTAGCAGGTCGTCGACGCCGGTGATGGCCGCAGCCACGGTCATCACCGCCACCACCAGGGGACCCACCACGCTGATCACTGCGGCGAAGGCTGCGGTGGCGATGGAATGGCGGGGAACGGGGCGCAGCCACACGTACACCAAAGTGCGGTCTTCCACCAGATTTCCCAGGGCGGCCGAGCCCAAGGCCAAGGCGATGAAGGGAGCGAAGATATTGGTCCCGAACGTGCCCATGCTGCGGGTGGCGACCTCCACTGGATCGTCGGCCGCTCGGGCGACGAAGGCCAACAAGATGGCCACACCGCTCAGGCCCGCAAATGCCAGCAGCCGGCCGGTGCTGACCTGGCTGCGGACAACCACCCGAAAGATGTGGGGGTTCACTGTTTATCCCGATGCTCTGTCATTGGCCCACCAGGTATCGGAAGACGCTTTCAAGGTCGTCGTCGAGCGGTCGCAGTTCCAGCAGAGAGGCATCTTGGTCGCGCGCTGCCGGGGCCACTGCCCGACGGAACGCCATTGGATCCGAGGTGTCGACAACCACCGAGTCGTTTGCTTCCAGGCGGCATCCGGAGATCACGCCGCGGTCCAATAGGGCAATGGCCAGCGCTCGGGGCTGATCGGTGCGGATGCTGATGCGCAGTGGCCGGTCGTCCATCAGATTGCGGATCTCCCGGAAATCTCCCTCGGCGGCCAGCCGGCCCTGGGCAATCACCAGCACCCGGGACCCGAATCGCTCCACCTCGTCGAGCACATGGCTCGACACGATCACGCACTTGCCCTCGTCTCCCAGCCGGTGGAAGAGCTGGATCATCTCCCGCCGCTGTCGAGGGTCGAGCCCGGTGAGGGGCTCGTCCAAAGCAATGACCACCGGGTCATGGACGATGGCTTGGGCCAGCTTGATGCGCTGGCGCATGCCCTTTGAGTAGGTGGACAGCCTTCGGGTGTCGTCAGGATCGAGCTCCACCGTTTGAATAGCCTGGCGGGCGGCTTCGACGGGGTTGGCGACCTGGTGCAACTGGGCGGCCAACTCCACAAATTCCCGGCCGCTCAGGTAATCCAGCAGCGACTCCTGTTGGGGGGCCATGCCAATGCGGCCGAGCACGGCCACGTCGGCCCGGGGGTTCTTGCCCAGCACGGTGAGCGTCCCGTTGGACGGTCGGGCCAGGCCGCACATCATTCGCAGCAGGGTGGACTTGCCCGCGCCGTTGGGGCCCAGCAGCGCGGTAACCCCGGCCCCGACGCTGAAGCTCACGTCGGACACGGCTACCAAGTCGCCGAACCACTTGGACACGCCGGCGGCCTGGACCATGGGCGGAGGGCCGGCTTGGCTCATCCGGTGACCTCGATTCGCTGGTATCGCCAGCGGGCGAACGCTCCAAAGGCGGCGATGAGCCCGATGAGCGTTGCGAATATCGCCCAGGTTTCGACATCGCCGATGGGCGGCCCTTCTTCGTTGGTCTGTCCGAATATGCGGAAGACGGCTTCGAAGGGCAGGCCGATCAAGTTGAGCAATGCGTACGAATCGCCTACCTCAGCCCCCCCGGAGAGGCCGTCGCCTACCGCCGAGCTGGCCAACAAACCGACAAAGATGCCCACGCTGGCCAGGGAGCGGCGGCTGGTGAGGCTGGACACGGCCAGCGAAAGCGCCGTCCAGAACACCGCCAGGGCAGTCCCCGACGCCAGGATTCGGCCCAACTCGGTGAGCCAGCCGGTCACTCCATCGGGCCCGGCATCGGCCAGGGTGTAGGCGATGAGCATCAACAGCGGCGGCCCCAGGGTCATGGCGCCCAGCACGGCGGCGATGGCTGCGGCCTTGGCGGCCAGATAGGTGTCTCGGCTCAGCGGCGACGCCAGGTACAACCCCAGCATGCCGCTGCGACGATCGGTGCATACCGCCTCGGGGGCGACGAACGCCGCGAACAGGAAAAGGGCGCCGGTGATGAACCCGTAATAGTTGGCGGTGGAATCCAGCCCCAGCTCCTCCCCCCGGGGCAAGAAGGCGGCGATTCCGATGAACACGACGGCGGGCACAAACGCGATAAACAGGGCGATCGCGGGGAGTACCTTCTGCCAATTGGACCGCTTCAGTCCCAGTACCCGCTGCACGGTGTGGTAGCCCAGGTTCACCATGGCGCGCGGCGGGCCGTGGCGAGGACCGTCGTAGGCGTGGTAACCCCGGTCATGGATGCGGGCTTCGGTCATTGAGAGGCCTCGATGAACACGTCTTCGAGAGTGGTGCGGCGGGGCTCCAGTCGACGCAGCCCCAGTCCCAAATCGGCCACCAGGTCTCTGACCAGGTCGGGGGCCGAATCAACGCCGGACACGATGAGGGAGTGGCCGTCGACCGCGGCTGCTGCGCCCCGAGCGACCAGCGCAGCCGCCAGCGGCTGGGGATCGGAGTCCAGTTCCACTTTGAGCCCTGAGGCGGCCGACCCCAGATCTTGGAGAGGGCCGCTGTGGCCCACCTTTCCGTTGGCCAGGATCACCACCGAGTCGCACACCCGCTCCACTTCCTCCAGCAAGTGCGACGACAACAAGATGTCGATGCCGAACTCGCTGCCCACCCGGCGGATGAGGGCCAACATGTCGTCGCGCTGCACTGGATCGAGGCCGTCGGTGGGCTCGTCGAGCAGAAGCAGGTCGGGGTCGTGGGCCAGGGCCTGGGCCATCTTCACCCGCTGGCGCTGGCCGGTGGACATGGTGCCGATGGGGCGGAATCGCTCCTCGCCCAAGCCCACCTGCCACAGAGCATCGCTGGACCGCTCGGTGGCCGCCCGCCGGGGCAGGCCGTGGAGCTGGGCAATGTGGCGCACCAGGTCGGCGGCCTGCACGTCGCCCGGCAGATCGTGGTGTTCGGGGGCATAGCCCAGTCGGGCCCGCAGCTCTGGCCCGCTCTGGTCGGGGTCGACCCCGAGCACGTTGAGGTCGCCGCCCTGGCGGGGGCGCAGCCCCAGGACGAGCCCCATGAAGGTGCTCTTGCCCGCGCCGTTGGGTCCCAACAGCCCGGTGACGCCCCTTCCGACATCGCAGCTCAGGCCTTGGAGAACGTGATTCGACCCGTAGCTCTTCTGCACTCCTCGAGCGGAGATGACGATGTCGGACACTGGGCGAAACCCTATCCCTGCTCTGACCCCATTAGGTCGTCGGGGGTGGGGAAGTGGCAGGCCACCGGGTGTCCGATCCCCAGATCGAGCAACTCGGGGTCGTATTCGGTGCAAATCGACTGGGCCTTCCAGCATCGGGTGCGAAATCGGCATCCTGAAGGGGGCGATGCTGGGTTTGGCGCGTCACCTTCGAGCACGATGCGCCGCCGCCTTTTCTCGAGTTTGGGATCGGGGATCGGAACTGCCGACAGCAATGCCTGGGTGTAGGGATGGGCCGGGGTTTCGTATACCTCTGATCCGGTGCCGGTCTCCACGATCCGCCCCAGATACATCACTGCCACTCGGTCGGAGATTTGGCGGATCACCGCCAGATCGTGGGCCACGAACAGGTAGGTGAGACCCAGTTGGCGCTGGAGGTCTTCCAGCAGGCTGAGCACTCCAGCCTGAATGCTCACGTCGAGGGCCGACACCGGCTCATCCAAGATGATGAGGTCGGGCTCTAGGGCGAGGGCTCGGGCGATGCCGATGCGCTGGCGCTGGCCTCCGGAGAACTGGTGGGGATAGCGGTTGCCGTGCTCGGGGTGTAGGCCGACTAGCTCCAGCAGTTCGCCCACCCGGGACCGGATGTCTTCGGATGTGCGGTGGACGCGGAGGGGCTCGGCGATGATGGCTGACACCGTCATACGGGGGTCCAGTGAGGCCATCGGATCCTGGAACACAATCTGCATGTTGCGCCGCATGGCCTGGAGCTGGCGGCGGCTCAGATCGGCCAACTCTTGGCCCTTGAATCGCACCGATCCCGAGGTGGGCTGGATGAGGCGGAGGATGCAACGGGCGATAGTGGATTTGCCGGACCCCGATTCGCCCACGAGGCCCAGGGTCTCGCCCTGATTGATGTGCAGCGACACCCCGCTCACAGCTTGGACAGTTCCAACAGTGCGCCGGAAGGCGCCCTGGGAGCGGATGGGGAAGGTCTTGACGAGGTCGGTGGCCTCCACAAGCGGATTGTCGGTCTCCGGAGGCTGGCGAGGAGTGCGGGCAGGGGCGTCGATGCGGGGGACGGCTTCGAGGAGGCTGGTGGTGTAGGCGTGCCTGGGGCGTTCGAATACCTCTTCGGCCTCCCCGGTTTCGACCGCTTGGCCGTCGTGCATCACCAGCAGCCGGTGGGCGGTGCGGGCTACCACGCCGAGGTCGTGGGTGATGATCACTAGTGCTGAGCCAGCGGCCTCTCGGGCCCGTTCCAGCACATCGAGCACCTGGGCTTGGATGGTGACGTCGAGGGCGGTAGTGGGCTCGTCGGCGATGAGCAGGTCGGGATCGTTGGCGATGGCCATGGCGATCATGGCCCGCTGGCGCATGCCGCCTGACAATTCGTGGGGATAGGCATCAACCCGCTGGGGGGCGTTGGGGATGCCCACCAAGTCGAGCAGCTCGACTGCTTTCGACCGCGCGATGGCCGTCTTCGTGCGCTGGTGGATGCGGACCCCCTCGGCAATCTGGGCTCCGACGGTCATCACCGGGTTCAGCGAGGTCATCGGGTCTTGGAACACCATGGAGATGGCCGATCCCCGCAGCCGCTCAAGCTCTTTGTCGGTCATGGCTGTGACGTCTTGGCCCCGGTAGGCAATGGTGCCGCCCACTCGGGCGGTGCTCGGCAACAGGCCCATGGCGGCCATGACGCTGACCGACTTGCCCGAGCCGGACTCGCCGGCGATGGCCAGCACCTCGCCCTCGTACACGTCCCAGCTCACGCCCCGCACTGCCTGCACGTCGCCGTCGGGAGTGGGGAAGGTGACTTCCAAGTCGCGCACCGATAGCACCGGGGTCTCGTTTCGGGGACTCGCCGGGTTGGTCATCGCTTCTGCTCCCGGCGGGGATCGAGGGCGTCGCGCAGCCCGTCGCCCACGAAGTTCACACAAAGCACCAGCAGCACCAGCACCGCTCCCGGCAGATAGAACAGCCACCATCGGGTGCGGGCGGCGTCGCGCCCCTCGTCCACCAGCGACCCCAACGACACCTCGGGGGGCTGGATGCCGAAGCCCAAGAACGCCAGCGCGGTCTCCAGCAGGATGGCGGTGGCCACTGTAAGGGTGGCGTACACGATGATCGAGCTCATGGCGTTGGGGATGAGGTGC
>JAJDTA010000006.1 GCA_022827405.1 Acidimicrobiia bacterium | reverse complement strand
CGAACGCACCGCGGCCTCGGCCTCTTCCCGGCTGTTGACCATGGGGATGATGATGCCCATCGCCCCGGCGTCCAGCACTCGGCCGATGATGCCCTGCTCGTTCCACGGCACCCGCACCACCGGGGTGGCCGTGCCCAAGTCGATGGCCATCAGCATGGGCAGCGCGTCGGAGTAGTCGGCCAGGCCGTGCTGCATGTCTATGCACACGTAGTCGAACCCGGCTCGGGACATCACTTCGCAGCTCACCGCCGTGGGCAGGCCCGCCCAGGCGCCCAGCGCGGGGCGCCCCGAAGCAAAGGCCTCGGCCAGCGGGTGGGAAGCGGATGCGGCGTCGCTCATGGCCGCAACCGTATCCCCCGATGTGGGGACTCGGTCAGTTCAGATATTCCTGCCTAAGGAGTGGCGTCCCGCATCGGACCGATCGGCACCAGCTCGCCCCGTGCGCCCCGATCAGGGTCTTGTTCCAGGAGTTGGAAAGAGTCGTTGCTGGAGAGCTTGTCGGCCCCCAACGATGCGTAGGGCTGGCCGGCAATCGAGAACTCTCCGATGTTGGCGATGGCCTCGGCGAATGTCTCGTGGGTCAGGATGGGCCCGGCCGCGGTGGCCAGCAACTCGAAGAGCTGGAAGAACCGGCAGTGGCCCGAAAGGCTGGTAAACCAAAGCGGTTCGCCCTCTTCAAGGGTGTCGGGGTGCTTGATCTCGACATCGGGATGCCTTGAAGTGACCGCGTTCAGGCATTCCTGGAACCGGGGATCGGTTTCGTAAATCTGGGACCCGGTCATGGCCCCCACGGTGATCACACCCCTGGCATCCTCGGGTTCGACGTTGGCCCCGATGTTGCTGCCCAGCCCGGAGGCGTCGGTGGCCCAGATGTCCACCTCAAGGCCGTTGAGTGCGGCATTCGAAATGCCGGCCGAGACGTTGCCAACCAGCAAGAGCGTGTCGGTTCCGGCGGCTCGGATGCGCTCTGATAGCGCGGCCCACTCTTGGTTCTGGGCGATGAGATCAGCCACCTGGGAGGAGGTTGCGACTTCGAGCACCGGCTCGACTCCATGTTCCCGCAGCAGGTCGGCCACTTGTTCGAGTTGCGGGGCCGCAGAAAGGTCGGCGACTACCGCAATCGATCTTCCCTGGAGCATTCCCTCTGCTTCGAGCAACGTGAACAGGGCTCCGGTACTGACCTCGCGCGTCACCCGCTCGTTGACCCAGGGCGCCCGAGCGTCGGCTAGGCGCTCTGGGGTAATGGTTCCCCCTACGAGGATCGTTTCTTGCGTGCCGACGATGCAGGTGTTGGCCACTTCGGCAGGGCCGAGGAACCCGAACAAGATTGCGAATACCTCGTTGTCCTCGGTCAGCCGCAGACAGGCCGCCTCGGCCTCGGTAGCGCCGATTGGGTTGTACTTGTCCACGAGGACTTCGACCCGGCGGCCGTTGATGCCGCCCCGCTCGTTGATGTCATCGGCCAGCGCTCGGATTACCAGCTCTTGATCGCCCCAGGTGGCCGGGGAGAAGCCGAGCTCGACCAGTTGTTCGATGTCCAGGTGGGTGACGCCGATGGTGATGGTGTCGGCGGTGACCCCTCGCCACGTGGCGGTGAGCTCGATCTCCGGCTCTGGCTCCTCAGTGGGTGCTGGCTGGAACTCGGGTTCTTCCTCCTCGGGGGTCTCGGCGGGTGCCTCCGGCTCGTCTTCTTCAGGGGCTTCGGCCGGGGCTTCCGGCTCCGGCTCCGGCTCCGGCTCGGGCTCGGCCGGGGCCTCGGTGGCCGGGGCCGGGGCGGGGGCTGGAGCGTCGGCATCGCCCTCGTCATCGTTGCCGCCGCAGGCCGCGGCAATCATGGCCAAGGCCATGAGCATCGCAATCAGCCAGCGCATCTTCTTGGTCAACATCGAATTTCCCCTCAATCCTGGGTGCAGCTTGGCACCGCAGCAGCCCGATGACCGCTGTCTTGGCTCAGGGGATCATATTCGATCAGGAATGACCGGTCTCCCCGAGCGGGTAACCGGATATTGCCGGCTGGGATCATCGCAAGGCACCCGGCCGGCGGAAGGCCCGGCTGCGGGGTCGCCGGTGAGCAGCTCAGCTCCGGCGGGGGCGTACTGGAGGATGTAGGACTTGCGGACCCCGCCGGTGGTGTTGGGGCCGGTGAGGTGTGGGGTGAGCGACGAGAACACCACGGCACCCCCGGCGGATACTGGAGCGGCCACCGGGTTCTCGCACTGCTCGAAGCACTCGTAGCCCAGGGGATCGACGTAGGTGTGGGCCAGCGTCCCGTGGATGTGGACGCCGGGGGCCACCCAGGGGCAGCCATTGTCGACGGTGGCATCGTTTAGGGCCAGCCACACCGTGAGGTACTGCTGGGGCTCGACGAAGGTGTAGCCGTTGTCTTGGTGCCAGGGGAACCGGCGGGGCTTCTCGGGCTTCTTGTACACGGCTTGGTCCCAGTACAGGTTCACGTTTGGGCCGATGAGATCGAGGCACACTGCGCCGATGCGGGGATCGGCGGCCACCTGCCGCAGGGTGTTGGAGCGGGCCACCAGGTGGGGGGTGAACGTGATGGCCCCGGCCTCGGCGATCATCAGCCGCTCGCCCTCGATGGACCGCAGCCTGGCCTCGGTCTCGGCCTCGATGGCGTCGATCTCGGTGGTGACCGCCGCAATGGTGTCGGCGTCGAGCAGGTTGTCCATCACAAAGAACCCCTGGCGGTTGAACGCCTCGGTCTGCTCAGCGGTGAGCGCCGCCGGCGTCGAAGTGGCCGGCTGCCAGGCGAAATCCTGGTTCCACGGGTGAGGGGTGTAGGGGCTGCTCATTGCGTAGCTAGGAGTGGCCATGGCGGCAGCCTACGCGGCTGATTCTGGTGTGTGCCCTGCGGGGCTAGTCCACCAACTGGCCATCGCGCAGCAGTGGGTCGAAGCGGTGCATGGGGTTCTTGAAACCGTCGAACTGCTCGAAGCCGAGGTCTTCGGTGCCGGCTGCGCAGCAGTGGTACACCATGGCGGCGCGGATTCCGTCGGAGACGTTGTCGGTGGAGCAGTGCATCAGGTGG
>JAJDTA010000147.1 GCA_022827405.1 Acidimicrobiia bacterium | reverse complement strand
CATCGCCGAAGGGGAGGGGAAATCTAACCTCTGGCATCTCACGCACCGTTCCAGTCCGGGCCCATCGCTCAGCAAACGACTCCGCTAGGAGCCGAGAACCGAATTGACCTCGTCAGCCACCTGGCTGAGCCGGTCGGCGGCGTCAGCCTGGCCTCGCAGGATCTCCTGCATGGCCGGGCCCACAATGGCTTCAATTTGGCTGGCGCTGTCGGTGATCGGGAATAGGAAGGTGGTGCCCTCATCCACGTGGACGGTGAACGCCGTCACGTCAACGCCGTTGGCCTGATGTGAGGCGACGGCGATATCAGCAGCCGAGGGGATGGCCGGGAAGACCACCGCAGCGCCGCCGATGATGTCCTGGCATTCAGCCGAAGCCATGTGCTTCACCCACTGCCATGCTTCCTCTTGTTTGTCGGAGCTCCGGTTGATGGAGTCGGCCAGGCCGTTGAACATCGAAGCCCTCGATCCGCTCGGCCCTGTGGGCAGCGGAGCGAACTCCACATCGAACGGCGTGTCGGCGCCGATGTAAGTGCCGATCTTCCATGAACCGTCAGCCATGACCGCAGCCGAACCGTTCTGGAAGACGGTAGTGCCGCCGAGCGACTCCACATCCTCAATCGGGACCACATAACCGGCGTCGATCATCCGCACGTACCAGTCAATCGTGGCCGCCAGGCGGGGATCGTCGTAGTTGGCAGAGTCGCCGAAGGGGTTGACGTCGAGGAACTGGAAGCCGGTGGATGCCGCGAATCCGGAGAACGTGGTCTGTCCGAAGGCGCCGAAATTACCCTCGAGGCCCATTCCATACACCTCGACATTGGAGGAGTCGAAGTCCGGCGAGTCACCCCGGTTGCCGTTGGCATCCACGCTGAGCTTGGCGATGAGCTCCTGGAAGCTGCCACCGTCGTCGGGATTCCACTCAGCGGCGGCGAAGTCGGCCGCGGTCAAGCCTGAATCGGCGATATGCCCGGAGTTCATTACCAGCGCAATGGTGTCGAAGTCCTTGGGCAGGCCGTAGCGGTTGCCTTCGGCGTCCACCCACAGCTCGGCCAGACCGGGGAAGTACGCCCCCGTGTCAACCCCGTCGCGGGCCACATAGTCGTTGAGCGGCACAAGCACACCGCTGGCCACGAATTCGGGGTACCGGGCCAAGTGGTCGGTGAACACGTCGGGTCCCGAGTCGGAGGCGAAGGCCGCCGTCAGGTTGGTCCAGTAGTCGCCCCAACCGAACTGGACGATCTCAACGTTGATGTTGGGACTCGCCGCAGTGAAGTCGTCAGCGCACTGCTGGTAGTAGGGCTGCTGATTGCCGTCCCAAAGCCAATACTCGATGGTCACGGCCTCGACCGGAGCTTCGGTGGGAGCTGTTGCGCTCTCGTCGGCCGCTTCGGTGGCCTGGGGAGCGGGCTGGGCTTCGCCGGCGCTTCCGTCGTCGTCGTCATCACCGCAGGCTGCGGCAACCAGGGCCAAGGCAATAAAGACTGCGATGAGCCTCCATATTGTCTTTGTCATTGTTTCTCCCTCCCAGGGGTTTCATGTTCCGACCCGGGTCGGGCCGTGTTTGACATGGGGATCACTTGATCCCCGAAAAGCCGATTGAGTCGACCACCCTGCGCCCGAAGGCCAGAAAGATGACGATGATCGGCAGGGCAGCGAGCAGGGTGCCCGCCATCAGGCCCGACCAGTCCGGGGATGTCCCGGGCTGTTGAGCCGTGAACTGTCCAAGGGCGACCGTCAACGGCTGCCGCTCAGGGGCTCTGGCCACTACCAGCGGCCAGAGGAACTCGTTCCACGCGGTGATGTAGGTGAGGATGGCCAGCGTGGCGATGGGCGCCGCGCTCATCGGCACGATGATCCCGAAGAAGGTCCGGAAGTGGCCGGCCCCGTCCAACAGCGCGGCCTCCTCCACCTCTCGGCTGATGCCCAAGAAGAACTGGCGGAGGAAGAACACCGCAAAGGGCGTCATGAAGAAGAACGGGGCGATGATTCCCGGGTAGCTGTTGAGCCAGCCCAAGTTCTTGATGAAGATCAGGTTGGGGATCAGCGTGAAGATGGGCGGGACCATCAAGCCGCTCAGAAAGAGGAAGAAGAGCTTGTCGCGGCCGAAGAACCGAAGCCGGGCGAAAGCGTAGGCAGCCATCCCCGAGAACAGGACCTGCCCGACAGTGACTGCGGTGGCCACGATCACGCTCACCTTCAGCGACTGCCAGAAGTCGAATGAGCCGGTGTTCTGGCGGCCGAGGCTGTCGAGGATCTCGGCTTCACTGGCTGTGCCGAGTACGCGCTCGAAATTGTCGTTGGTGTAGCCCACGGGCAGCAGGCTCTGCTCTCCGGCGAAAAGGTCGCTGTTGCTCGACAGCCCGGTGCGCAACGCCCACCAGAACGGGAACAGGCTGACGATCAGGACCACGATCAGGATCAGCCAGGCCGTTCCCCGGCCGATGCCCAGCTTCCGCAGGCGAGCCGAAGGCTCGAAGGTTCTGCTGGCCTGCTCGATGCGGTCGGCGATGGCGGTCATGACAGGTCGCTCTCCCCCGCTCTCAGCAGCTTGAGCTGTACGAAGGTGACCGCCAGCAAGATCACTACCAGCAGCACTGATATGGCGGCGGCGTAGCCAAGCTGATTGAAGTCGAACGCGTTTTGGTAGATGTAGAGGTAGATGACCCGGCTGGCGTTGGCGGGCCCGCCTGGCTGGCCTCCGAATCCGCCGGTAGCCACGTAGACGGTGTCGAAGACTTGGAGCGAACCGACGATGGTGATCACCAGCACCAGGGCCAAGATGGGCCGCAGCAGCGGCATGGTGATGCCGAAGAACATCTGCCTCTCGGTGGCCCCGTCTAGGGCGGCGGCCTCGTACAGATTCTTGGGGATGGTCTGCAATCCGGCGAAGATCAACAGGGCCGTGTACCCCATGTGCCGCCAGGTGTTGATGCCTGCCAACGTGGGGATCACCTTGTCGGTGTCGGTGAAGAAGCGGATGGGATCGACGCCGAACCAGCCCAGGAACTCATTGACAACGCCAAGGTTGCCGTCGAGCATCCAGACCCACAGCATCGCCACGATGACATTGGGGATGAGCCAGGGGAACAGGATTATGCCCCTTATCACCACCGACTTGGTGAGCCGGTCCATCAGCACGGCGATACCAATGGCCAGAATCGTCTGGGAAACGATGTTGATGACGGTGTAGCGGATAGTGACCTTGATTGAGTCCCAAACCCGGCTGTCGTCCAAGAGCCGGTCGTAGTTGTCGGTACCCACCCAGTTGCCCTGATTGGCGATTAAATTCCAATCGGTGAAGCTGATGTAGACACCCCGGATGGCGGGATACAGGTAGAAGGCGACAAAGCCGATAAGCGCCGGCAGCAGGAACCAGAAGGCCGAGTGCCATCCGCCGTGCAGATTTGACGATCTGAGCAGCGGCCAGCGGCGGGGCAGTGCCCGCTGCGCCGCCGTCATGTGGCCCGCTCCGTTGGCTGACGCCGCAGAGACTCGGGGATGAAGTCGCCGTGGGCCTCTATGAGGGCGTCCACCAGCGACCAGATCTGGTCGAGGTCGAGTTCGGCGGCTGTGTGGGGGTCGAGCATGGCAGCGTGGTAGACGTGCTCTCGTCGCCCGGTTTTGAGCGCCTCGACGGTGAGCTCTTGGGGGGCCACGTTGGTACGGATAAGAGCGGCGAGGTGCGGTGGCATGTCGCCGATGGCTTCAGGGGTGATGGACTTGCTGTCCACCGTGGCCGGTACCTCCACGATGCAGCCTGCGGGCAGATTGTCTATGAGTCCGTGGTTGGGCACGTTGACGTAGACGTTGCGCTCTTGGCCGGTCTCCAGACTGTGGATGATCTGAGGGGCGTATTCGTCGCTCTGGGGGACTTCCGGCGATGTGGCGGTGTCCTCGAGATGGGCCCGCAGACCGTCCCACTCTTCGATCTGCACCCGGCACCGGCGCATGTACTCACCGACGGGCACATGGAAGCGCTCAACGAGGTCAGGACGACCCTGCTTGAGAAAGAAGGGCGTGTACTCGGCGAAGTGCTCGCTCGACTCGGTGACGAAGTACCCCAGCCGGCGCAGCATCTCATAGCGGACCGCGTCGGGCAGGCCCCACTCGTTGCGGCTGGGGGCTTCGGCTGGGTCGATAAACAACTGCTTCAAATCCGGGTAGAGGTTGCGGCCCTGGTGCTCCAACCGCAAGAAGAACGACATGTGGTTGATCCCCGCCACCAGATAGTCGAGCTCCTCGAAGGGGATGCCGAGATCGGAGGCCAGATGCTGGGCAGTCAGGGGCACGCTGTGGCAGAGGCCATAGGCCTCGACGTCGCAAAGCTCCGACAGCCCCCACATGTTGATGGCCATCGGATTGGCATAGTTGAGCAGCACTGCGTCGGGGCAGAGACCGCCCATAGCCTCGCCCACCTCCACCAGGGCCGGGAACGTGCGCAGGCCGCGCATGATGCCTCCGATGCCGATGGTGTCGGCGATGGTCTGCTCTAGGCCAAAGCGCTCTGGCAGTTCGAAGTCCAGCACCGTCGAGGGCTCGTATCCGCCCACCTGGAACATGGTGATCACGTAGTCGGCGCCGTCTAGGGCGAGCCGCAGATCGGTGGTGGCCGTCACCGCGGCGTCGGCACCAAATGATGCCACCATCCGCTCGGAGACGATCTGCGATGTGGAGAGCCGATCAGCGTCAATGTCGTGGAGGCGGAACTCAAGGGAGTCGCGAATGTCCTCTAACCTCAGCAAATCGCTCACGAGGTTACGGGCGAAGACCGTGCTCCCCGCTCCTATGAACGCTATTGCGGCCACTGACGAACCCCCTCTTGGACTGCGCCCCCCTGAGTTCAGCGAGACCAGTCCAGTGTGCAGTTGGACTGCGACGGACAGCACCATAGCGCAGTGAAGCGGTTACGTCAACGTTGACGCCAACGTTGGCGTCAACGTTGACTTGCACCATTTGATCCGAGGTTCGCCTAGAATGTTCCGTTGCGATGCCAAGAGAGGTAACCCTTCGAGACGTAGCAACCCAAGTGGGGGTGTCACCACGCACGGTTTCCCGGGTAGTGAACGATGAGGGTGGCTTCTCGGAAGCCACGCGCCAGAAGGTGCTAGAGGCGGTGGAGCAGCTCGGCTACCAGCCCAACATGCTGGCCCGGGGCCTAATAACCCGACGAAGCGGCACAGTGGGCCTAGTGGGCGGCGGGATGACCGATCCGTTTTTCCCCGCGGTGGCCGAGGGAATCCAGCGCAAGGCCCGAGAGGCAGGTCGAACCATGTTTTTCGCCAGCACCGACAGCGACCCCGCCCGCCAAGCCGACGTGCTCAAGTCGCTTTGGTCTCACGCAGTGGATGGGGTGATCGTGTTCCCCGCGCTCGACACCATCGACCAATTGACCGGCTACGCCCGACGAGGGCTACCGGTGGTGATCGTGGACGACCAGGCTGAGGCTCCCAATCTGGCCTGCGTATCCTTCGATCTTGAGGCAGGTGCCGCCATGGCCACCCGGCATCTGCTGGACACGCGCCGGCAGAGTCTGGGGATGATCGCATCTTCGCTTTCTCCCCCCCGAAGGCGCAACCGAGAACGCGGGTTTCTCCGGGCAATGCGGGAATCGGGACACGGAGCTTCGCCGTTGGAGGTGTTGCGCATGCTGCCTACGGTCGAGGGTGGAGAGGCCGGAATGCGCCAACTGCTCGACCGACACCCTGAAATCGACGGAATCTTCGCCTATAACGATCTCGTGGCCATCGGGGCCATGAGAGCGGCCAAGTCCCAGGGCCGACGGGTGCCCGATGACGTCGCAGTAGTTGGCTGCGATGACATCGACATGAGCTCTCTGGTTACCCCAGCCTTAACCACCATCCGGCTTGACCGTCCTCTCCTCAGCGCGGAGGTGACCCAAGCGCTTCACGACCTCATCGAGGCTCCCGGCTCGCCGCGGCGTCCGGTCATGATTCCCGTAGAGTTGGTCATTCGAGAGTCGACATGACCGGCGTCGCCAGTAGTGCAGAGGCAGAGCCCCGCACCTCCCGGCCTGGCCCTACCGCCCGAGAGCGGGCTGCTGCTCAACACCACCGCAAGTGGGGATCTCCCTTGCTCGTCAGCCGGGCACCGGGACGGGTCAATCTGATTGGCGAGCACACCGACTACAACGACGGATTTGTGCTGCCTATGGCCCTGCCATTCGACACCGCCGTGGCTGCCAGCCGAGCACCAAGCGGGGCCGGGGTGGAGATCCACTCAGAGGGATTCGGAAGCGTGGTGATCGATCCCGCCGTCCCGATGGACACCGGCCACTGGTCGGTCCATTTGCGCGGTGTTTGCCGCCTGCTCAGCGATGAGGGCGTAAACCCGGGACCCTGGCGGGCGACCGTAGCCACCGACATACCTGCCGGTGCCAGTCTTTCTTCATCGGCCGCATTGGAAGTGGCGGTGGCCATGGCAATACTCGGCCTGTCTGGGTTCGAATGGGCTCCTCAGGCCATAGCCAAACTTGGCCAACGCGTGGAGAACGAAGTGGTCGGGGTGCCCAGCGGGATAATGGACCAGTTGATCTCGGCTTCCGCGGTACCGGGGCACGCATCGCTCATCGACTGCCGTTCTCTGCAATCGACGCCCGTCCCTATTCCCCCCCGGGCGGTGGTGGCTGTGATGGACACCAGCACCAGGCGAGAGCTTGTTGCCTCGGCCTATGCCGACCGACGGGATTCATGTGCGCGGGCCGCGGCCGCGTTGAGCCTCTCTTCGCTGCGCGACGCTCAACTGGCCGACCTCAACCGGCTCCCCCCATCTCTCAGCACTGAGCGCCGCCGGGCCCGTCATGTGATCACCGAGAACCAGCGCACCCTTGACGCGGCAAAGGCAATGTCCGACGGCGATGCCGATGCGATTGGCGCACTGATGGACGCCAGCCATGACAGCCTGCGCGACGAATACCAAGTCTCCGGCCCTGCACTCGACCAGATCGTGGACATTGCCCGGGCGAGCCCGGGCTGTCTCGGCGCCCGCATGACGGGGGGAGGATTCGCAGGATGCGCGGTGGCCCTGGTGAACGCCGACGATGCCGATGACTTTTGCTCGGTGGTTGTCGAACGATTCCGCAATTCATGCGGCTTGGAGGCCGCCATCTGGCTGTGCGAACCCGCAGCAGGAGGTTCACTATGAACATTTGCGTCATTGACGTGGGCACCAGCAGCATCCGCTCGGCGGTGACCGACGGGCACCGGGTGATCTGCTTTCGCCAGCAGCGCACGCCACCCGATATGCCCGAGCCGGGACTGGTGGAGTTTGACGCCAACGAGATGGCATCGGTGATTCTGCAAACCGCCACCGAGGTAATCGACGAGGTGGGCGGTGTGGAAGCCGTGGCCGTCACCAACCAGCGGGGCTCGGCGGTGGTCTGGGACCGCGAGACCGGTGAGCCGGTGGGCCCGGCCCTGGGCTGGCAGGACCTGCGCACGGTGGGCGAATGCCTGGCCTGGCAGGCCGAAGGACTTCGGCTGGTGCCCAACGAGTCGGCCACCAAGCTGGTCTGGCTGCTCGATCAGCATGACCCCGATCGGACTCGAGACCTGTGCTTCGGCACGGTGGACACGTGGACGTTGTGGTGCTTGACGCAGGGCGCCAATCACGTGGTGGATCCCTCCAATGCGGCCATGAGCGGAATGCTGAGCGACGACGGAAGCCGCTGGTCTGATGAGATCACCGAGCAAATCGGGGTGCCTTCGGGCTGCCTGCCCACAATCGTGGACTCAACCGGGGTGGTGGGCTCAGCCACTGCGCTGCCGGGGGCCCCGCCCATCGCCGGAATAATCGGCGACCAGCAGTCGTCGCTGATCGGACAGCGCTGCGTGCTCGAGGGTCTGGCCAAGCTCACCTTTGGCACCGGCGCTTTTTTGGACGTGTGCACCGGGCCCGACCGGCCGATCGCCGACAAGCGCAGCGACCGGGGAACGTTTCCCATCGTGGCCTGGCAGGAGAACGGCGCCATCGTGTGGGGTGTGGAAGCCATGATGATCGCCGCCGGCTCCAACCTGAGCTGGCTGATCGACGACGTGGGCCTGTTGGACGACGCCGCCCAGTCGACTGAGCTGGCGGGAAGCGTGGCCGATTCTGGCGGCGTGGTGTATGTGCCGGCCCTCTACGGCCTGGGCACCCCGCACTGGGACTTTGGGGCTCGGGCCGCGCTGTTCGGCATCACCGGGGGAACCACCGCGGCTCACATCGTGAGGGCGGTATTCGAGGGCGTGGCCCACCGGGCCGCCGATCTGCTGGAAGCCGCCGAGGCCGACAGCGGCCATCGGATCGAGCGGATCCGAGTGGACGGAGGAATGTCGCAGAACCCGGTGTTCAACCAGATCCTGGCCGACACCCTCAGTCGCACGGTGGAGCTGTGCCCGGTGCCTGAAGGAACCGCTCTGGGCGCTGCGGTGTTGGCCGGGAAAGCCCTTGGCCAATGGTCGAGTTGGCGGGAGGTTGCCGATTCGTGGTCGCCTCGAGCGGTGGTCGAGCCGAAGACAGCCGTCGACCGGGACCGCTGGCGCGAGGCGGTGCAGCGCGCCGCCCGCTGGTATCCCGAGCTTTCCGAAATCGGTCTGTAAGGCCCGCAGCGCCCCAGCATCACTGGCGGGTTCACGAAAACCCTCTCGCCCCGACGTGATCAGGCTGGCAGACTAGGGCAACGGTGAGTCGGCCGGGTGGCCGCGGCATTGAGGCCTGGGGTTCCGGGTAGCGATGTCGAGGAAGGTCGGGACTCCGCAGGGCAACGGTGCTGGCTAACGGCCAGTCGGGGCGACTCGAAGGAAAGTGCCACAGAAAACAGACCGCCGATGGCCCGGATTTCCGGGAACGGTGATCCGGCAACGGTGATCCAGACCCGGATTTCCGGGCACAGGCAAGGGTGAAACGGTGCGGTAAGAGCGCACCAGGGGCCGGGGCGACCCGGTTCGCTCGGCAAACCCCACCGGGAGCAAGGCCAAGCAGGGG
>JAJDTA010000114.1 GCA_022827405.1 Acidimicrobiia bacterium | reverse complement strand
TTCTTCCGCCCCCAGTACGAGATGTACCTGGCCAACGAGTGGATCCCCGCCGCCGACGGGATCGACGAACTGCTCAAGGCCGGGGCCACCGCCGCCGATGTGGGCTGCGGCTGCGGTGACTCCGTGCAGATCCTGGCCTCGGCCTACCCCGAGTCGCACTTCACCGGCTTCGACTTCCACGGCCCGTCCATCGACCAGGCAACCGAGCTGGCCGCCAACGCTGGGCTCCTCAACGCCTCGTTCGAAGTGGCCGACTCCAAGGGCTACCAGGGCGCCTACGACGTGATCTTCTTCCTCGACTGCCTGCACGACATGGGCGACCCGGTGGGAATCGCCGCCCACGCCCGCAACCAGCTGGCCGAGGGCGGCTCGGTGCTCATGGTGGAGCCGTTCGCACTCGACGGCCACGTCCGAAACCTGACCGAGAACCCCATGGCGGCCACGTCTTATGGGGCGTCGGCCGTGTTTTGAGTCCCGTGTTCTTTGGCCCAGCCGGTCGGGCTGGGAATGGGTGCACAAGCTGGCGAAGCCGCCATGCGAGAAGTCTTCACCGCCGCCGGCTACTCCAGCTTCGAGCGAGTCACCGAGACCAACGCCAACATCATCTACCAAGCCCGCCCGTAGTCGGGGAATCATCGTAGTTTGATGCGACTTGGCAAGTTATACTCTGTGGTATGACCTATAAGGTTGGAGCCAAAGGGCAGGTCGTCATTCCTAAGGAGATGCGCGACCGGTATGGCATTGAGCCCGGGGACGAAGTGAGCTTCTGGGACTGCGATGACCATGTTGGGCTGCGTGTGGTGCGCGACACGGAATCGCTCAAGGGTCGATTCCGCGGCCTCGGGCTAAGCGAAGACCTGGAAACAGAGCGGCGTATCGAGCGACAACGCGAGGCCCGCTATTGAGAGCAGTCCTGGACTCTTGGGCAATTCTGAGATACCTCGAAGACCAAGAGCCAGCCGCGTCTGCGGTAGCTGGTCTGCTTGGGGAGCAGAAGCCATTGGTCAGCTGGATCAATATGGGCGAAGTGTTCTACATCATCCGCCGACGAGCTGGAGAAAAAGACGCATTAGCAACTGTCCGCGACATTCACGAAATTGTGGTCGCTGAAGTTCCCAGTTCTGATCGGATCATGGAGGCGGCACGGATCAAAGCCGACCATCCCATGGCCTACGCCGATGCATTCGCCGCCGCCACCGCCGTCAGCCACGAGGCAACCCTGTGGACCGGTGACCCTGAACTTCTCCTGCGAGGTGCCAAATGGGCTTGGCGCGATCTCCGCTAGGGCTAGGAGCGCTCCCTATTCGGATCGCCCAAAACCAGTCCCAGCCGGTACACTGCGGCGTTCCTGCCCCGTTCGTCTAGAGGCCTAGGACGCCAGATTCTCAATCTGGTAACACGGGTTCGAATCCCGTACGGGGTGCCATTGCTGGTGTTCGCTGGTGGTGGAGGGCGAAGAGTTGGCAGGCTAGGGCGGCGGTGCCGTAGGTGAGGTAGCCGACACCGATGGGGGTGACCGAGCCGCTGATGGCCTGGTCGATGATGGCGGCGAGGCCGGCGCCGAGCATGGCCATGGTGAAGCCGAGCACGGCGGCCGCGGTGCCGGCCATTTCACCCATGGGCTCAAGCGCCAGGCTCTGGCCCAGGGGGAAGAACGCCACCATGCAGGCGTTGGCCAGGCTGAAGATGGTGATCCACAGAACAAAGTGCGGCCGGCCACCGGCGGCCAAGGCCAGGCCCAGCATGGTTGCCGCCGCGCAGATCTGTAGACAGCCGGCCCCGAGTGCAACCGAGCGGGCCCGGAAGCGGTGCAGCGCCCGGTTGTTGAGCAGCGTCACCAAGCCCATACCCGCGGCCATGATCGAGAAGTAGGGGACGAACCAGCGCTCTTGATCGAAGACGTCGTCGAAAATCAGCTCGGAGCTGGCCAGGAACGAGAAGAAGGCCCCGGCGCAGAACATGGTGGCCAGGGTGTAGCCCAGCGTCACCGGGTTGGTGGTGACCGACCGGAAGCCGGCCATCGTCGATCGAAAGGTCAGCGGTCGCCGGTGCTCGGGCTTGAGCGTCTCCTCCAATCGCGTCGACCACGCCACGATCACCACGGCAGTGAACACGCTGAAGGCCATCACATAACGCCACGAACCCAGTTCCACCAGGCCCTTGCCCAGCGGCGGCCCGGCCACCGGGGCCCAGAAGAACACCGCCATAACCAGGGTCATCACCCGGGCCATGGCATCTCCGGAGTAGTAGTCGCGCACGATGGCCTGGGCGGCGGTGCGGGGGCCGGCCGCGGCGAAACCCCAAATGAAGCGGCTGACATAGAGCATGCCCAGCGACACCGACAGGGTGGCCATGAGCGAAGCCAGGCCATACAGCACCATGCTCCATACGAGGATCCTCTTTCGACCGAGGGCGTCGGCCAGAGGGCCGTACACCAGGTTGCCGACCCCCGACCCCACGAAGAACAGCGTGATAGTGAGCGACAAGCCGGTGGAGTCCTCCGGCAGGTTGAACGCATCCCGCATCTCCGAGAACGCGGGCAGCAGGGTGTCGATGGCCAGTGCCGACACGGCGCTGATCATGGCGATGAAACAGATGAACTCCCGTTCGCCCAATTTGCGGCCGGTGTAGGTGGGTGCGGGCGTGCTCACACCGGCCGACTTCTCATAACGGCGTAGCCTGTCCCTCCTATGACGGAGATGTCAAAGACGTTAGAGGGCAAGGTGGCGCTGGTCACCGGCGCGGCCCGGGGGCTGGGCGCCGAGATCGTGCGGCGCATGGTGGCGGCCGGGGCTCAGGTGACCGCAGCCGACAAGCGGGTGGATGACGGGACTGCCGCGGCTGCTGAGGCCGGGGCGCAATTCATCGAGCTCGACGTGACCGACGCCGAGCAATGGGCCGCTGTGGTGAATTTCGCCACCACTGGCGGCGGCGGCCGCCTCGACATATTGGTCAACAACGCGGCGATCACCCGCGTGGTTCCGATCTTGGATTGCGATCCCGCCGATTTCCGCAAGGTGATCGACACCAACCTGGTGGGCACGTTCTTGGGCATCCAGGCCGCTGCGCCAGCTATGGCGTCGAGCGGGGGAGGGTCCATCGTGAACCTGAGTTCGCCCAGCGCATTCGAGGGCACCGTGGGGATGCCGGCCTACTCCACCTCCAAGTGGGGCATCCGAGGGCTGACCCGCACCGCGGCCCTGGAGCTGGCCGACCTAGGCATCCGGGTCAACGCGGTGGTGCCCGGTGCGCTGCGCACCGCCATGACCCGCCGACCGGGATGGGAAGACGAGGATTACGAGCGCCACTACGGCGCAACCGTGCCGCTGCGGCGCATGGCCGAACTCGGAGAGGTGGCCGACCTGGTGGTGTGGCTGGCCTCCGACCAGGCCTCCTACTGCACCGGAGGCGACTACGCCGCCGACGGTGGTCTGGGAGCGGGCTCGCCTGCGCCGGTCTCCGACTAGCTGCCCAATGTCGATGGAGGCCCCACAATGAAGTTCGGATTCCCGTTCATTTCCCTGCACCCGGGTGCGTGGGTCGAGGTGACCCAGGCCGCCGACGAAGCTGGGTTCGAGTCGTGCTGGATCGCCGACCATCTGGTGTTCCCGGTCGAGATGGAGGGCTCGTTGGGCGACGTCGAACACCCCAATGTCCCGCCCACGGTGCCGGTCTACGACGCTCCGGCCTACCTGTCGTATCTGGCCGGGCTGACCACCCGCATCAACCT
Source organism: Acidimicrobiia bacterium (assembly GCA_022827405.1). Classification (GTDB taxonomy): domain Bacteria; phylum Actinomycetota; class Acidimicrobiia; order Acidimicrobiales; family Bin134; genus Poriferisocius. The sequence continues at coordinate 20,879 of JAJDTA010000114.1, read as the reverse complement.
CGGGGTGTACGTGTATCTGGTCGGGCTGCGCCACCCGTTCACCACTGCGAGGGGATTCGCCACCCTCGACCATGTCAGCAATGGGAGAGCGCTGGTCGGCGTGGGCGCCGGTTGGCTGCGCAACGAGTGGACGGCGGCTGGGATGGACCCCAAGACCCGGGGACGCCGTCTCGACGAGGCCCTCGACGTGTGCGTGCGGCTTTGGACCGAGCCGGTGGTGGAGCACCACGGCGAGTTCTACGACTTCGAGCCGGTGGCCTTTGAGCCCAAGCCGGTGCAACAGCCCCATCCTCCAGTGCTGGTCGGCGGCCTGTCGGATGCCGCCCTGCGCCGAGCCGCCCGCTTCCAGGGGTGGATGGGCATGGGTGACACCTTCGAGTCGGTGCGCCGGGCCGTCGACCGATTGGCCGAGTTGGGGGCACCCGATATCGAGATCACGGCCCAGGGCCGCTGTGAATCATTGGATGATCTGCGCCGCTGGGAGGATGCCGGAGTCCACCGGCTGGTCGTCACCCCGTGGGAGAGCACCAGGGGTGCGGTGGATGCCGTTTGGCGATTCGCCGATCAGTTCATCGCCTGAGTTTCGAAATGTGCCAAGACGGCGCAACGGGGGCGTAGACTGGCGTTTCTGCGCAAACAACGTCTGACTAGGGATTGCCATGGGTCGAGGATCAGAGAGTTTTCAAAAGCGACAGCGGGAAAAGAACAAGCGCGAGCGGGCTGCGGCCAAGCAGGCCCGTCGCCACGGCAAGCTTGAAGTCCCGTTTGAGGAGGAGGAGGTTGAGGCCCCTTCCTCCAACGGAAAGTCAGAAGCTGAGCTATACGAGGATTTCCGCCTCTTGAGCGAGAAATACCAGTCCGGGGGAATGGACGAGGAGACCTACGAGAAGCGCCGGGTCGAGATCTTCGAGCAACTCGGCCTCGAGGTCCACTGACCCGATTCGGTCACCCCGCCTAATCAGCGGCAGCTGAAACGGCGGAAGCTCAACCAGCAGCGATTAGCCGACTGGTGGGCATGCCCAACATGCACGACAACCCCGCCGACTGAAGCCCGCCCGCTCCGCCGGCCACCAGGATCACGAAGTAGTCGGGAGAGGGCACGATAGGCACCCGGTCGTTCTCGATGGCCACACCGAGATCTTCCAGCACATCTCTGGTGGGCTGGTGCCGGTACGGGGGGTAGAAGTCCAGCGGTACCCGAGCCTCGGCGAACAGGTGCTGTTGCAACTCCTGTTTGGTGGGCAACACGCTGGCCACCATCTCGGCGATGACCGGGCTCATCACCAGCACGGTCGGGAAGGGGTTGGGGGCATCGTGACCCCCACACGGCCCGCTGATGGCCAGCCCGTGGGTCACATGGTGCAGCACCTGGTCGGGCTCGTGGTGCATGTCGGTGATGGGCCACATCCCGTTGACGGCCAGCACCGTGGCCACATCGTCGTCGGGGCCGAACCCCATGTCGACGTGGTAGGGCGGCCACGGGGAAGCCTCCTCGTTCTCGGCAACGCACAGCGAGGTGGCCTTGCCGGGCCAGCCCAGCGGCGCCTTGTCAACTTCCCCGGGGATGGCCCCGCCGATGTTCACCAATGCCAGCCGCAGCGCCCGTCCCACGGTGGCGTTGGTGTGGGCCCCCGGCCCAAAGCAACCCGCACCGAAGTTGAAGCTCAAACGATGCCGGATCGGACCGTTGACCACCAGCATCGGGCCCACCGGGTTGGTGGTGGTCTGCACCCCGTGAGCGTTCATCTTCGGGTCGCAGAATGCGTCGATGGCGGCGATGAGCACCGGCATCGCCTCAGGCGAGCAGCCGGCCATCACCGCGTTTACTGCGATCTTCTCCACCGTGGCCGGCGCGTTCAGCGGGGGCACGTCGCTCACCACGTGGTCGGCCGCCAGCCCCGAGGCCGCCACCGCGGCGGCCACCCGCTCGGGGGTGGGGGGAACAACGGGCAGCCCGTCGGTCATCCCCCGCTCTCGCAGATAGGCCTCTACCTCGTCGACTCCGCCGTCGACGTCAACCCGCTGGGTCATATCACCCTGGTCTGGCTGCCTGTGTTGGCGACCCGCCGGGTCATGCCACCAGCGCGTCCACGATGTCGTCGAGGCGGGATGCGATGTCGGCCCTGATGTCATCTTCAGACCACTCGTCGTAGCCCGACGGCAACACGATCAGCGGCTGGTTGTCCACCCGCAGGCCCCGGGCAGTGGCCTCAGCCAAGCCCCGGAACTGCTCGGTTACTAGGCCCACCGCGGGAGTTCCCATGGCTTCCAGCGTGCTGCTGGCGTGGATACACCACGCCGTACACGAGCCTCAATTGCCCAAGCCGCTGATCACCGCGTCGACTTCTCGGTGAAAGGCCTCCATCTCCTGCTGATACTGCTCAGGATCGGCGCCGTGCATGGGGCCGCTTGCCCTGACCACCACCCCGGCCGCCCCGGCCCGATCTACCAACTGGCGCGACAGCTCGTCGGCCATGATGGCCATCGACCGCCACATGTCGTTGTCGATGATGCCCACCGTCGTGCCGGCCAGCGAGTCCTTGCGGATGGCCAGCGGCTGGGCGGGCTCATTCACCTCGCCGGTGGGCAACAAGATGGTGGTGGTTTCCATTGAATTCCTCCCGGTGATTCACCGGTCGACTCGAGCGAGACCTTCCGGTCCACCCTACCCCGTGCCGTATTGTGTCGCGATGCGCACAACGACGCTGCCCCGGCCGCCGGTCATCATGGAACAGTCACTGGAGGATCCCGATGTGCTGTTGGGCATATTGCAGCGACAGTCGCCCCATCCGCTGACCTTGGCCGGGGCGGAATTCGTCGAGAGCCGGGCTGCGCTGCGAGCCGGAGCCCGCACCGGCGATGTCCCCCCGTTTGTCGATGTGGTCGACGGCGAGCCCCGGATCCCACCGGTGTTCCGCACAACTTGGGGCGCCGAACACGAGGCGGTGGAGGGAGCCAGCACCATTGTCAACAACCCCCGGTTCATCGAAGCCGCCCAGCAGCTCTATGGCGCCGAGGTGGTGCGGCCCTATTTCACCTATGTGAACATCAACGCTCCCAGCCCTCAGTACGCCCGCCACACCGACATTCCCGCCTTTCGGGGGATTGGCCGCGACCAGTATCCAACCTGGCTTCTCAATTGCATGATGCACTCGGGATGCTTCGACCGCTGGCGGGTGCAGATAGCCACCGCGGTGTGCTGGTACTACGCGGGTTCTGGAGGGGAGTTCACCTACTGGCCCGAGGGATGGGACGGCGACATGGTGACGGTTGATCCCCCTTGGAACTACGGCGTGATGGGCGACAACGACTACATGCCCCATCGGGTGGAGCCAATCGGCGTCGAGGCCTACTACGCCAAGTACGGCTTCGATGCCACCATCACGCTGACGTCTGATCGGCGGTGGGTGATCGAAGAGCCCGGCCATGATCCGGTTCGCCATGCCTTCAACGAGGTGCGGGTGTCGCTTTCGTGGAAGGCCTTCGTGTTCGCCGATGCCGCGGAGGCCGAGGTGTACGACCGGCATCTGGACGACCTGGACGAACCCACGCTGATTGCCACAATGGCCGAAGACTGCGGCCGCCGGGGTGTCGCCGTGCCTGACGGGCCCGACGCGCTCACTCGACCAGAATTCGGAGAGAGGATAAGGGACACCTATCTGTCACCTGAACTACGCTTCTGACCGCTTGTGACGGGAGATTCCATGGTGTTCAATCGTTCTCGATCCCTGAGGAGCACGGCTTGGCGGTGGTTGGCGGCCATTTGTGCGGCCGCACTGCTGGCTTCGGCGTGCGGCGGGGGAGGCGATAGCGACGGCGGCGACGACCCCGTAGGTGACGTTGCTGAAACGACCCCCGCAGCGACGACGGGCGCTTCCGATGGCGAAGACGCCACGGCACCCGGCCAGGACGATCCCATCGGCGATGGGGAGCCCGCAGATGCCGACGAGGGCTCTGCCGCTCCCACCGCAGCGCCGACGACGCCCGAGGAAGAAGCTCCAGAACCAGCGCTCGATGTGGTCTACGGCGGCACGCTGAAGTTCGGGCTGGATGCCGAGACCACAGGGGGATGGAACCCGATCACAACCTCCGCGGCGACCTCGGGGTACATCGTGTTGCGGCAACTCTACGATCCACTGGTCGTCGAGGGCGTCGACGGCAAGCCAATACCGTTCTTGCTCGAGAGCTTCTCGTCGAACGACGACTTCACTGAGTGGACGTTCACGCTGCGCCCGGGGATCACGTTCCACGACGGCTCGCCGGTGAACTCGGCTGCCCTTGTCCGCCATATGGATGAAATGGGGATGGGGACCCTGTCGCGGCTGGCCATTGAAGAGGCCTCGATTCAAACCGTTGAGGTGATCGACGACTTGAGCGTGAAGGTCACCCTGGGAAGAACGTTCGTCGACTTCCCCCTGGGCTTCACCAGCCCGGGCGGTTTCCTGGCTTCCCCGACCACGTACGACCTCGGCGTCGACGGTTCCCGCAACCCCATTGGCACTGGACCCTTCATGCTGGACGAGTGGGTTGAGCACGAAATAACCCGGCTGGTGCGCAATCCGAACTACTGGCGCACTGACGCCGAGGGCCGACAGCTTCCCTATCTCGACGCCATCGAGTTCCGCCCCGTAGAAGACGATGAGACCCGGTTCAACGCGCTTCGGTCGGGCGATCTGGATGCCAGCGTGGACAACAGCGGTAGGAGAGTGCAGGAGTACAACGAGGATTTCAAGGCCCATTGGCAGGGCGACCGCTACTCAGCTACCACGTACGTTCAGATGAACACCACCAGGCCCCCCTTCGACAATGTGGAGTTTCGCCGGGCGCTGGCCCAGTGCACCGACCGCCAGACCCTCAACACCGTGCTCTGGGACGGGCAGCCTCCCGCCACCGGCCCGTTCTCACCGGGAACTCCCGGCTATCTGGAGGACTCTGGCTTTCCGGCCTACGACCCCGATGCTGGACGGGCGACCATCGAGAGCCTGGGTGCCCCCAGCTTTGAGATCACCACTACCACTACCACCCTGGACCTCCTCCAAGCCGAGCTACTGGTCCAGATGTGGGGTGAGTGCGGTTTGGATGTGAGCATCACCCAGCTGCTCCAGGCAGAGGCAGTTACCACCGCCGTCTTCGGCAACTTCTCCACCTTCATTGCGGTGAATCACAGCGGTTACAGCCTGGCGATGGAGCGATTCTGGTGGCACAGCAACTACAGCCCGCCGTTCCCCGTCCCAGCCATCAACTTCGGCCGCTTCGCCGATCCCCGGATCGACGCCGCGCTGGATGAAGTGATCACCACCGACGACGAAAGCCGCCGGCGGGAACTCTCGGAGGAGGTGAGCCGGGCGTTTGCCGATGCCGTCTACAACATCTGGCTCTACCACTCGCGGTGGGTGGTGGCCACCCAGGATTATGTGAACGGCCTCGACACCCTCACCCTCCCCGAAGGAGGAGAGCACCCCAAGATCTTCCTCGGGAGGGTCTTCTTGGCCGAGACCTGGCTGGACGAGGGGTAGGGAGCAGTCATCCGACTCCTGGGCTAACGTTTTGGCAACGAGTGACATGGGGGGTTCGTGTCATGGCAGCTTCTTGGCGGGTTTCGAGTCCAGCGCGGTGGCGCTGGCTGGCTTTGTTCTGTGCGCTAGCCCTGGTGGCATCAGCCTGCGGCGGCGGGAACGACGACGATGACGACGGCGGGGGCGTGGCCGCGGAGGCAACCGCCGCCCCCGAGGCGCCCTCAGGCGACGGCGATTCCGCCCCGGCGCCCAGCGAAGACGGCGAGGATGCGCCCGAGCCCAGTGCCAGCGATGACGGCGACCAAGACGCCGCGGCACCCGAGGACACCGCGGACGCCCCCGAAGCCACCGCCGCCCCCGAGGCGGCAGTGGAGCCCCAGTACGGCGGCACCCTGGTGTTCGGCTTGGAGGCAGAGACCACCAATGGGCTGAACCCCGTCAACGCCCAGGCCGCAGTGTCGGGCCATATCCTGTTCCGCAATCTGTACGACACGCTGACCATCGAAGGCGTCGACGGGGAGGTTCTGCCCTATCTGCTGGAGAGCTTCAGCTCCAACGACGACTTCACCGAGTGGATCTTCACCTTGCGCCCGGGCATCACGTTCCACGACGGAACCCCGGCCGACTCGGCGGCATTGAAGCGCCACTTGGAAGAGCAGTCCAAGGGCACGCTCACCGGCATCTTCATGAGCGATCTGGAGATCTTGAGCATCGACGAGCTGGATGATGGCCTGAGCGTGCAGATCAACCTGGCCCGACCCCGGGCCACGCTCCCCGCCCACTTCACCACCCACCTCGGATACTTCGGGGCACCGTCGATGCACGACCTGGGGGCAGAGGGGGCGGCCCGCAATCCCATCGGCACCGGACCGTTCATGCTGGACGAGTGGGTCCCCAACGAGGTAACCCGAATGGTGCGTAACCCCAACTACTGGCGCACCGATGCCGAGGGCCGCCAGCTTCCCTATTTGGATGCCATCGAGTTCCGGCCCATTCCCGACACCGATGGCCGGTTCGCAGCCCTGCGGTCCGGGGATCTAGATGCCAGCAGCGTGAACACCGGGCTCAGAATCGACGAGTACAACGAGGAGTTCAAGACGTTTTGGCAGGAAGACAAGTATGCCGAGACCACCTACATGCTGTTGAACAACTCGAGGCCCCCGTACGACAACGCGGAATTCCGCCGGGCACTGGCCCAGTGCACCGACCGCCAGACGTTCAACACCATTCGCTGGGACGGGCAGGTGCCTTCTACCGGCCCGTTCTCACCGGGAACTCCCGGCTACCTGGAAGACTCCGGATTCCCGGCCTACGACGTCGGCGCGGGCAGCGCCACCATTGCCCGTCTGGGAATCTCCGATGTGGAGATCGGCACCACGATCGATCCGGCCAACCTCCTCAACGTTGAGCTGATTGCCGCCATGTGGCGCGAATGCGGGCTGGACGTCTCCATCACTCAGGTAGACCAGGCCGAGTTCATCACCAACGCCGTATTCGGCCTGTTCACCGCGTTCCTGTGGCGCCAGCATCCGAGCTACGACATCGCCGGAGAGCGGATCTGGTGGCACAGCAAATTCGGCCAGGGGATTGCCCTGAACTTCGGCCGCATCAACAACCCCCGCATCGACGCCGCACTGGATGAAGCCAGAGACACCAATGACCCCGATGAGCGGAGGGAGTTGGCCGAGGAGATCAACCGGGCGTTTGCCGACGAGGCCAACTACATCTGGTTCTACCACTCGAATTGGCTGGTGGCCACCCACGACCATGTACACGGCATCGACGCTTTGACCCTCCCCGAGGGGGGTGAGCACGTGAAGGTCATGGAAGGCCGGGCCTTCTTGGCCGAGACTTGGGTCGAGCAGTAGCCAGCGGCTCCAGATTCGGAGGGCACAGCTAGACAGGGGGGCAGGAGAAGCCAGTGCTCCGGTTTACAGGTATGCGCTTGGCCCAGCTGGCCGTGGTCGTGCTGGTGGTCACGCTGCTGTTCTATTGGATGCTGAACCTGCTCCCCGGCAACCCGTGTGTGGCCGCGTTCGGCGGGGCCGCTACCCAAGAGCAGATTGCCGAATGCGAGCGGGATCGCAATCTGGGCGACCCGGTCATCGTGCAATGGGCCAAGTGGGGCGGCGACGTGCTTACCGGCGACTTCGGCAAGTCGTACCTAACCGGGCGCTCATTCGGGGAGGCCATCTCCAACGCGCTGCCCCGTACCCTGCTACTACTGGCCTATTCCCAGATCCTGGCTTTGGGCGCGGCCATTCCGCTGGGGTTGTGGACCGGCTACAAGCAGAACACCGCAATCGACAAGGTCGCCAGCGGCGGGGCGTTCGCGCTGTTGTCGGCTCCGGTATTCGTGCTCGGGCTGGTGCTCATCCTGGTGTTCGCGGTGAAGCTGGACTGGTTCGACCTCAGCGGCTACCAGCCGATATCCGAAGGGCTGGGGGCCCATTTCAGGGTGATGTTCCTCCCCTCGGTGGCGCTGGCCGCCGGGTTGTTGCCCGTATACCTGAGGTTGCTGCGCACCGACGTGATCGGAACCCTGCAAGAAGACTTCGTGGGCACTGCCCGAGCCAAGGGCTTGCCGGTGCGCCATGTGCTCATCCGCCATGTGCTGCGCCCGTCGAGCTTCACACTGCTGACCATTTTCGGCATCCAGGCGGCCCAAGCGGTGAACGGCGCCATCGTGGTGGAGTTTTTGTTCGACCTCGACGGGGTTGGGTCGCTGCTGGTGAGTTGGGTTGCTGCCCGGGAGTTTCTCCTGGTTCAGACCATGGTGGCGCTGATCGCCGCGGTCTTCGTCACTGTGACCACGTTGGTTGATCTGCTCTACTCCGTGCTCGACCCCCGGATACGGCGAAAATGACCGACGCCGTCACCACCGCCATTGGGGGTTCGCAGCCTGAAATCGCCCCTCGGAGACGCCGTCACAATGTTGCCTTGTGGCTGTCGGTGGGGTGGTTGGGTCTGGTGATCGCCGGTGCCGTGCTGGCCCCGTGGCTGGGATTCTTGGACGACCCCCAAAAGCCTCTGTCCGGGCAGCCCGAAGAGGGGCCGGGGTGGTCGCACTGGTTCGGCACCGATCAGCTTGGCCGGGACATGTTCTCCCGCTCGGTGTGGGGCAGTCGGCTATCGCTGTCGATTGCCGGCCCGGCGGTGGGCATAGGGATCGTGGTGGGCGGCGTGCTGGGAGTGATGGCCGGGTACTTCGGCCGGTGGATCGATCTGGCGGTGAGCAGCGTGGTCAACGTGGCGCTGGCTCTTCCCGCTCTGGTTTTCGCCCTGTTCATCGTGACCATGCTCGGCCAGAGCTACACCAACGTGACCATTGCGGTGACCATCTTGACGATCCCGGCCATTGCCCGCATTGCCCGGGCCCAGGCGCTGCGGTTTGCCGCTAGGGAGTTTGTGACTGTGGCCAACATGATGGGAGCGCGATGGCCCCGCTTGCTGTTCCGAGAAGTGATGCCCAACGTGATACCGGCCTTGGCCTCGATCGCCTTTTTGGCCATGGGGATAGTGATCATCGCCGAGGGGAGCCTGTCGTTTATCGGGGTGAGCGTGGGCTCACCCAGCATCACCTGGGGCAACATCCTGGCCGCCGGAAAGGGAAGGCTGGAGGACGCCCCCCACATAGCCTTGACCACCGGCGGGGTCATGTTCGTGACGCTCATGGCGTTGAACTTCGTGGGCGACGAACTGCTCCGGCGCCTGGATGTGCGCGAGGCCCGGATCTAGGGCGGCCGCCTCGACGGGCTCGAAGCCCGCATCTAGCGTTGCTCGCCACTCACTGCTGTTGCTGCTGCTGTCGGGTGCGGGGGGCTTGCACGGTCCTCAGGAGCGAGGGCTGCATCGGCGTGGACAGGGGGCGGGCCGGGTCCGTCCGGCGGATTTCCACTGACGCATCCACCGTTGGAGTGCCCGGACCGGAGTAGACGCCCCTGAGCGGGGGCACATCGTCGTAGTCGCGGCCGTGGCCGATCTTGACGTGCTGGCGGCCCACCGGCAACCCGTTGGTGGGATCGAGCGGCAGCCAGCCCAGCCCGGGAACGGCCGCCTCGAACCAGGCGTGGGTCTGCACCCTCACCAGATCGCCGTCGATGCTGCCGGTGCGGTCGTCGCTGGAGAACAGGTAGCCCGACACATAGCGGGCCGGGATGTCAATGCTCCGGCACAGGGCCACGGCCAAGTGGGCGTAATCCTGGCAAACGCCGACCCCCTTGGCCGCGATGTCGGCAATGGGTTCGCCGATGTTGGTGGCGCCGGGCTCATAGGAGAGCTTGTCGCCCACGAACCGATGGATCTCCATCACCACGCCCGCCACATCCTGCCCGTTGGCCTCGGCCAGACTGCGGGCGGCCTGGGCTAGGTCGTCATTCCAGTCGGTGTGGAGGCTGCGCTTGAGGAACTCCTCGTGCTCATCTCGGAATTCCGACTCCTTCAGCGTCTCCAATGGCGGGCCGGTGGAGACTGGCGACGGGTCTTGGGTCTCCACCGAGGCCTCCGCGGTCACCTCGAGGGCGGTGTGGGTGTCGGTGACGCCGAAGTGGTCCACCCGAGTGCCCCAGTAGTCGGTGAACGACAGCATCCTGGCCGACGGTTCCACGGTCACCCGGTAGCTCAGGAGCTGCTGGCGCTCGTCGGACACCGGACAGGCCCGCATCTCGTTCTGGGACTCCCGCACCGGAGCGTCGAACGCGAATCGGGTGCGGTAGGAGATGTCCAGCCTCACGACGACACTCCCGGGGTAATGGCCTGGCTGTGGAGATCGAAGGCCTCGGCGTTGCGGAAGAAGTGGCCGCTCACCAGATCGGCCACGTTCCGCACCCCTGCTTCCAGGTCGGAGAGATGGCGGGGCAGGTTTGCCACCATGGTGTCGAAGTCGGAGTATTCCAGCTCTGAGCGGAGCTGCCCCAGACGTTGGAGGGGCGGGGGCCGGCCGTTGGCGGCCAGTGCCTCCACCTGGGTCTCGCTCAATCGCAGGCAATAGAGCACCGACCGGGGGAATGAGTCGTTCACCATGAGGAACCGGGCCACGTCGGAGCCCAGCGGGGACGACTGGCTGGCCCGCTGGTAGGCCTCCAGGGCAGATACCGACCGGAGGGTGAGGGCCATCTCGTCGTAAGACGATCCGTCGTGTTCGGGGTAGCGGACGCTGATCAGACGGCAGGTCATCAGCGCCCGTTCCAGCATCTGGCCCAGCACCAGGAACCGGTAGCCCTCGCCCTGGGCCATAGACGAGCTGATGACGCCGGTGAGCGACTGGCAGCTCACCCGGATGAAGTCGAGGGTTTGGAACGGGTCTTGCTCCATGGCCGCGGGGAAGTCGTCTTGTCGGAGCCGCAGGTGGAATTCGTTGATCTGCTCCCACAGCTCCGACGGGATCTGGTCTCGCAGGGATCGGAAGTTCTCCCTGGTGCGGCCGATGCAGAAAGCCACCGAACCGGCCATGGTGGGGGCCACCACCAATCGGGTGGCCGCAGCCTGCACATCGATGCCCAGTCCGGCCTCGCTGCGCAGCATCGGTGGCGACGGCGTCAGGCGCTCAGCCATGGTCTCCACGTCTTCGGCGGGAGCTGGCACTTCCAATCGCAGCGTGCTGATCAGGTTCTGCATCCGGTCGATGGCCTGCGCCGGGGGCTCGGCCACGGTGCTGAGCAGGGTGGCCCGCACCATTCGGGCGGTGTCCTCGGCGCGCTCCAGGTAGCGGCCGGCCCAGAACATGTCCTCCGCGTGGCGGGCCAGCATCAGCTTTGAGCCTCCGCTCCGCTCTGGTCGGCGTTGCCCAGCACCCAGGTGTCTTTGGAGCCGCCGCCTTGGGAGCTGTTGACGATGAGCGATCCCTCCTGCAGGGCCACCCGGGTGAGCCCGCCGGGGATCACCTCCACCTGCTCGCCGCTCAACACGAACGGGCGCAGGTCGATGTGGCGAGGGGCGAAGTGATCGCCGGCCCACGCCGGCAGGCGCGACAGGTTCACCACCTCTTGGGCAATCCAGTTGCGGGGGTCGGCCAGGATCTTCTCGCGGGCTTCGGCCAGCTCCGCATCGGTGGCTTTGGGGCCGATCACGATGCCGTAGCCCCCCGATTCGGCCACCGGCTTGACCACAAGCTGGTCCATCCGCTCCAGCACCTCGGCCCGCTGGTCTTCCTCCCACAGCAGGTAGGTGTCGGCGTTGGGGATGATCGTCTCCTCGCCCAGGTAGTAGCGGATCATGTCGGGCACATAGGCGTACACCGCCTTGTCGTCGCCCACCCCGTTGCCCACCGAGTTGGCCAGCGACACCGTGCCCGCCCGGGCGGCGGCCATCAGCCCGGGCACCCCCAGGGTCGACTGGGGGTTGAACACCACCGGGTCCAAGAAGTGGTCGTCGATGCGGCGGTAGATCACGTCCACCCGCTCAAGGCCTCGGGTGGTGCGCATGGCCACTACGTGGTCGTCCACCACCAGATCCCGCCCCTCCACCAGCTCCACGCCCATGCTGCGGGCCAGAAAGGCGTGCTCGAAGTAGGCCGAGTTGAAGATGCCCGGGGTGAGCACCACCACGGTGGGATCGTCGCCGCAGGCCGGTGGGGCGATGGACCGCAGGGCCCGCAGCAGCGAGCGCCCGTAGTGGTCCACTGAGCGAACGGCCAGATCGGAGAAGGCGGCGGGCAGCAGTTTGGTCATGGCCGCCCGGTTCTCGATCACATAGGAGATGCCGCTGGGGTTGCGCAGGTTGTCTTCCAGCACCCGGTAGGCGCCGTCGCCGTCTCGCACCAAGTCGATGCCCGCCACCAGGCAGCGAGCCCCCATGGGGACCGCCACATTCATCGCCTCCCGCTCGAAGCCGGTACACGAGGTGATGAGCCGGCGGGGCACGATGCCGTCGTGGACGATGGCCTGCTCGCCGGCGTAGATGTCGTCGAGGAACCGGTTGAGGGCGGTGACCCGCTGAATCAGCCCCCGCTCCAACATGGCCCACTCCTCGGCGTCGATCACCCGGGGGAACAGGTCCATGGGCCAAGTGCGCTCGGTGCCCTCGTCGCCCCCGTACACCGTGAAGGTGATCCCCTGGCGGCGGAACGACTCATTGCGCTGCTCCTCCAGCGCCTTCACCTGCTCCAGCGTCAGCCGGTCGAACCACTCCTGCACCGGCCGATAATGATCTCGAGTACGCCCCTGCTCATCTGAGGCTTCATCGAAGAAGCGGGGGACGGCGGACATAGCCGCATTCTAGGTGGTCTGGTTTTGCCGGCTTTCGTGTTGCCAGCGTCGTGTTACCAGTGTCGGGCTGGCCGGATTTGAACCGGCGACCCCCTGCTCCCAAAGCAGGTGCGCTGACCAAACTGCGCCACAGCCCGTACTGGGGGTAAGCGTACTCGGAGGCAGGGTGGGGCCGAGAAGCTTGTTTTGGCCGGGCAGGTCTAGGTCAGGGCTTGCTCCACCCGTTCGAGGGCCTCATCTTCGGACACGTTCAACGAGAAGCTCAGCTCCGACACCAGCACGTTGCGGGCCTTGGTGAACAGGCTCTTCTCGCCGGCGGACAGGCCCTTGTTCTGGTCTCGCAGGGCCAGGTTCCGCACCACCTCGGCCACCTGGTAGACGTCGCCCGACTTGAGCTTTTCCTGGTGGTTCTTGAACCGGCGGCTCCAGTTGGCTGGCTCCCGCACATCCCGCTTGCGGAGCACCTCGAACAGGTCTTCCACGTCTTCGGTGGAGATGGGCCAGCGCATCCCCACCTCTTCGGCCTTGGCGACGGGCACCGAGAGCACCATCTCGCCGTGGGCCATGCGCAGCACCAGGTATTCGGTCTTCTCCCCGAAGGCCTCTTTCATCTCCTTTTTGACCACGGTGGCCGCCCCGTGGTGGGGGTAGACAACCTTGTCACCTTTTTTGAACGTCATTTCACTCCGCAGTGGGCTCGGGGGAACTCCATAAGGATGCCATCATCGGATGCGGTTTCGCATCTTGGCTGCGCTCTTCCTCTTTTGACCCTCGCTTTCCGGCGAAACTCCATGCACCACGGCAGTTCAGCGGCCAAGATGGGCGGAGATGGCTTCGCTTCGTACCGAGATAACCGAGATCGTCACCGGGCTGGGGATGCTCGGGCTGGCGTCGGTGGAAGAGGCCTTGGCCGCTCGCCCATCTGAGATGGTCGGAGTGGAAGACCGGCATTACGACAAGCTGATCGCTGCTCGGGCCGAGGGCAAGTACGCGGTGCAGTTTGAGGAGGCCTGGGCCAACGGCGTGGCGTTCGCCGGGGCTGAGGACGGCTTGCGGGGACGGCCGCCGAAGCGGGTGGAGTGGAAGGGGCCGCATCAGGCGCCCTCCTATGAGCAGACGCCGGCCGACCTGCGGATCGACCACGTGTATTTGGTGAGCTGCAAGTACGGGTCGAGGCTGCTGCACAATGTGTCGCCCGGGCATTTGTTCGAACGGCTGCTAAGGGAAAGGCGATCAGGCTCGGGGGACTGGTACGCCGAGGTGGCCCTGGCCGAGTACCAGGAGCTCTATCAGGCCGCCCGCCAGCACCTGGCCGCTCACGAGGAAGGGTTCGACGACCTGCCGGCGTCGGTCACCGAGCTGAACGCCGATCAGCACAAGCGGCTGAAGCGGCCCTTTGCTCGCCGCTGGCCCGAACCCTTGGCTGAGCCGGCCCACTGGTTCTCGGTAGCGGTGTCGCAGGCCTCGGCCCAGCGGTGGCTGAGGGCCCTGGGCCGCCGAGCCAGCCAGCGGGAGGAGGCGTTGTGGCGGCTGCTGCGGCTCCAGCCCGCGCCCTATTTCGTGCTGGGCACCGACCACCGCCGCCGGCCGGTGCGCTATCGGGTGGACACGCCGTGGGACTTCCGCCAGCGGTTCGCGTTCAAGTCGTTCGACGTGTGGCCCGAGGCCCGGGTGCAGCCGGTGGTGCGCTGGCGGGGCGATCTGATCGTCAAGGCCACCGACACGCCCGTGCACGTGGACGGCCACGTGGAAGTGCGCTGGAGCCACGGCCGGTTCCAGGGCTCTCCTGAGGCCAAGGTGTACCTCAAGACCCCCCACTTGGAGACACCGGGCTATACGGAGCTGTCGTAGTCGGGCACAGTTCAGGCCATTATCGACATCGGATAGCCGGTGGCGTCGGCCTCGCCTTGGCCTAAGCACACGGCGGTGTCACCAGCCATCCGCCGGGCGGTCCAGGCCGCCGCGGCGGCGTCGAGCAGGTCGTCTGTTGTTGCGCCCGATGGGGAGGTGGGCACCTCGACCAAGTTGGAGAATTCCGGTACGAGCACGGCCAGGCGCTCGGCCTGCCCTCCCGGCTGCCGCTTGGACACCGACATGGGCCGACCGGCCAGCACGGCGAAGCTGGTCTCGGGGTGGACTTCGGCTGCTTGGGGCTGGGCGTGGGGGGCAAGGTCCTTTGGAGTCAGCACAGCGCGCACCTCTCGCACCTTGGGCAGCAGGTGGAACGCTTGGATTGACAGGCCCCGGCCGGTGTGGGCTCGCGCCTGGTGATTGGCCTCGGCGTGGTCGGCGGCGTCGAGCACGCACAGGGGCGGAGTCCAGAACAGCGAGGAACGGCGGGGACCGAGGAGCTCCCGGGCCTCGATATCGGAGCGGCGCAGGTCCTCGCCCGGGAGTCCGATGGGCATGTCAACTCCGACGCCCAACAGCCTTTGGGACCGGGCTTGGCTCCATACGTCGGCGAACGATGGCCACACCGAGAACGCCACCGGGGAGCCGGGAGTGGTGGCGGTGACTGCCATGACCCATCCGCCCTTGGCCGCATCCACCCCGGCGACCAGCGCGGCGTCACTCAAAGCGGACCTCGAAGATGTTGGGCCAGCGCTTGCCGGTGATGAGGAATGTGCCGGTGTCGGGCCGATAGGCGATGCCGTTGAGAACATCGTTGCTGTCGGCGTCAGCCGGGTGGGGGCTGATGAGGCCGGCCATGTCGGCCTCGGCGATGACCGCACCGGTGTCCGGGTCGATGACCACGATGCGATCGGTGAGCCAGACGTTGGCCCACACGTCGTCGCCGATGCACTCCAGTTCGTTGAGCCGGTTCACCGGCTGGCCGTCAGCGTCGACAACGAGCACCGATCCCAGCGTTTCGAACGTCTCCGGGTGGCGGAAGGTGAGCGTGCTCGATCCGTCGCTCATCACCAGGCGGGCGCCGTCGTGGCACAGCCCCCAGCCCTCGCCGGAGTAGGTGAAGCTGCCGGTTTGCTCAAGGGTGTCCTGGTGGTAGACCCCGGCCGTGCCCGCCCGCCAGGTGAGCCAGATGAGCTGGTCGCCAACCAGGGCCAAGCCCTCCCCGAAGTGCTGGGGGTCGGCGGCGGTCTCTTGGAGCACCCGCCCAGTGGGCAAGTCCACGATTCGCAAGACCGACTGCCCTCGCAGCCCGGTGCTCTCATACACCAGCCCGTCGAACCACAGCAGCCCTTGGGTGAATGCCGAGGTGTCGTGGGGATGGGAGGCCACCACCTGGTAGCTGAGCGTTCCCGACCAAGAAAGGGTCGGTGTGGCCGCAGCGGTGGGTACCGCGGTTGCTGGGATAGTGGGCTCAGGGGTCGGGTCTGGAGGTCGGACGGTTGGCCGGGTGGTGGGTTGCGAGGTGGGTTGGACGGTCGTTGGCTGAGGGGTTGGCCCAGTCGTTGGCTGAGAGGTGGGCTGCGCGGTTGGCGGGAGAGTGGGCTGCGCCGTTGGCTGGACGGCGGTCGGTTGTGGGGCCGAGCCGGTCGGCGCCGCGGTTGCCGGGGCGGTGGGGTCAGGTGCTGTTGTTGGCTGGGAAGTAGGACCCGCGGTTGCCGAGACAGTGGATTCGGGGGATGGAGTCGGCTCCGGTGCAGCTGCTTCCTCAGGAGCCGCCGCCTCAGGCAGAGCCGATGGAGAGGGCGCGTCGGTACCACAAGCCGCCACAAGGGCGACCGCGGTCAGCAGACAGATTGCCGCCCAGAGTGTTCGGGTACGAGACAGAGCCGCCATTTTTGCCCAAATACGCCCTCAAGTCAGAGGGGTGCCACACTGCACTGGTGGATTTCTCCTTTTCTGAGCAGGAGCAGGCGGTTGCCGACCTGAGCCGCCAGATTCTGGGTGACTTGTCGACCCCGGAACGGCACAAGCATTTGGAGGCCGATGGCCTGACCCACGATGACTACGTGTGGGGGGAGCTGTGCGATGCCGGGTTGGTGGGCGTGTCGCTGCCCGAGGAGTGCGGCGGGGGTGGGTTGGGCTTTCTGTCCACCTGCCTGATGCTGGAGGAGATCGGGCGCACCACCGCCCGGGTGCCGTTTCTGGCGCCGGTGGCGGCGATGGCGGTGGCTGAGTTCGACCCCGATGAGGATCTGCTCGCGGAGATGGCCACTGGATCAGCGCTGGTGTCGCCGGCGTTGGTGGAGCCGGGTCGCGATCCCGGCGAACCCTCTGCCACGGCGTCGGCGTCAGGCGAGAGGTGGGCGGTGAGCGGCACCAAGGAGATGGTCCCGTTCGCCGATCAGGCCGACTGCTTCTTGGTTCCCGCAACCACGAGCCACGGCGTCGGACTGTTCTTGGTACACAACAAAGCTCCATCAGTGGAGGTCGTGCCTCAGGAGGCCACTTCGGGCCTGGTTGAGGGCAAGGTGGTGCTGGTTGATGCGCCAGCCGACCGGCTGGGTTCCGGCGCAGAGGCGGTGGACTGGCTGGTGCAGCGATGCACTGCCGCGCTGAGCGCGGTGGCCGTGGGGGTGGTGACCGAGGCCCTGCGGCTGACTGCGGCCTACACCAGCGAGCGAGAGCAATTCGGCCGGCCCATCGCCACCTTCCAGGCCGTCGGCCAGCGGGTGGGCGACGCCTACATCGACACCGAGGCCATCCGCCTCACCGCCCTGCAAGCCTGCTGGCGCCTAGACCAGGGGTTGGAGGCATCCACAGAGGTAGCAGTGGCCAAGTACTGGGCCGCCGACGGTGGCCAACGGGTGGCCAACGCCGCCCAGCACCTCCACGGCGGCATGGGCGTCGACCGCGACTACCCCCTGTGGCGCTACTACGTATGGGCCAAGCACCTCGAACTCTCACTGGGCGGCTCCACCGCCCAACTCCTGCGCATCGGCGAAGCCCTCGCCACCGGCACCGCCTAAGTTCGGTCGGCATTGGGGCGTTAACCTACGCCACCATGAGCGATGCCAAGCGAGATGTGAGGGCCACCGACAAGTCGTCTCTTCCCAGGGTCGTGAGGGCGATGAACAGCTATGGCCGCGCCGTTCGCCGCATCCGACCTGGGCACGGTCGGTTCAATGCCGATGCTCTGGTGGAAAAGGCCCAAAAGTCGGCCCAGCTTGACGACTTTGGTCCCGACGGCTGGCAAGAGGGATTCGAGTTCTTGGTGGGCTCGATCAATGACGAGGGCAACCTGAGCCAGTTGGGCCGGATGATCCTGGGGGGCTTGCTCGACAGCACGCTTCAGTTGCGGCTGCGGGTGGTGGACTGGGCCAATCAACACCCTGAGGTGGCTAAAGAGCAGGTGACCGCCCCGATCGTGGTGACCGGCCTGCCTCGCACCGGCACCACCTTGCTCAGCAACCTGCTGGATCTAGACCCTCAGAATCGGTCGCTGTTGGGCTGGGAGGGCGGCACGGTGGCCCCGCCGCCCACGCTGTCGAACCACCGGGAAGACCCTCGCATTGCCGAATCGGTAAAGGGGTCGGGCCAGTTGGCCAAACTGGCACCCAAAGTTCAGGCCATGCACCCCATGGCGGCCACGCTGCCCACCGAGTGCGTGACGCTTCTGGGCGGAGAGTTCAAGTCGATCCACTTCGAGACCCAGGGCACATTCAACACCTACGGCGCCTGGTTCGAGACCTGCGACATGGTGCCCGCCTACGAGTTCCACCGCCTGTGCTTGCAGGTGCTCCAATCGGGCATCCCCACCCATCGGTGGGCGCTGAAGACACCCGGCCACATGTGGCACCTCGACGCTCTGTATGGGGTATACCCCGACGCCCGGGTGGTGTGGACCCATCGCGATCCGCTGAAGGTGGTCGGTTCAGTGGCCAGCCTCAACTGCACCCTCCACGCCACCAACACCGACAAGGTGGATTTTGCCGCGGTAGGCCGCATCTGGAAGGACAAGTGCCTGCACGGCATCAAGGCCGGCACCGAGTTCCGAGACCGGCGCGGCTCAGACGACACCGTGTTCGATCTCCAATACGCCGAGCTGATGGACGATCCCGTCGGCTCAGTAGAGCGCATCTACCGCCACTTCAACATGGAGCTAGACGACCTAGGCCGCCGCAGAATGGCAGCCTGGATGGAGGAAAATCCCCAAGACCGCTTCGGCCGCCACCGCTACACCCTCGACCAGTTCGGCCTCTCAGCCGAAGAAGTCCGCCAGCAGTTCACCCCCTACACCGAGCGCTACGAAGTCCCCTCCGAGGGATAGATGGTGGCAGGGCTCATCCCAGAGACTGAGCCATTTGAGGCTGGCCATCTCGCCAACGAGCCTGCAATGGTCGAGGCGGCCATCGACGCCACGAACCAGTTTGCTGGGCCTAGCTAGCCCCAGAGGCCGGCGATGGGGACGGCTTCGATGCGGTCGCCTAGGGAGTAGCGATTGGGGCCGGTGTGGAGTACGACGCCGCCGGCGAACTGGTCGGGAGGGAGCCTGTCTCGCAGCCAGGCGATGTGGCGGGCATCGCGTCCTGTGGGCGCGCTGGAGGTTTTGACCTCTAGGGCGGCGATCCGCTGGCCGAATTCCACCACGATGTCGATTTCGCGCTCCCCGCCTTGGGTGCGCAGGTGGTAGAGGCGGGCACCGTGTCGCGAAGCCTCGATTTCCACGCGTATTTGGGCGGCCACGTAGGTATCGATTATCCGGCCACGGGCATGGGCATCGCGTGCCAGGGTCTCGCTTCCAGTGCCCAGAAGCCAGGCGGCGAGGCCGGCATCCCTACTTCTTGTATAAATTCACGGACGAGTTCTTGTATAACTTCACAGTAGGATTCTTGTACATATTCTCGGATTGGCGGCTCTCGGCCTGGCCAGAGAGATGGTGCGGCAAATGTCCGGGCGCTCAGAGGTGCGGCAGGACTTCGGTTTCGAAGAGGCGGAGGTTTTCCCAGGCGACAGCGGGGTCTAGGCCGCCCATTAGGGGGTGGAACATTAGGGCGTCGAAGTCGCCCATGGCCTTGATTATCTCGATGGCCTCGGCGGGGGAGACGAGGTGGTGCAGGCCCATGGCTCGGAGGGCATCGGCGTCGTTCACGGGTTCGTAGCCGGTGGCGGCGCCGGACTCTGCGGCCCATTGGCCGTAGGCGTTCATCTCGTGGAGGGCGTGGGGGGCGACTTGGGCCCAGGTGGCGTCGGGGTCGTGGGTGATGTGCAGGTAGCCGACTCCGCCGGAAGTGGCCGGGCCGGGGTCGTCACCGCCGAGCTTTATCACCTCGTCTCGGTAGAAGTCCCAGAACTCGGGCATAGTGGGCAGGAACCCATCGGCGATGCGGGCCGCTCGGCGGGCCGCCGGCTCGCCGCTGCCGCCCAGCCAGATGGCCGGCCGGGGATCCTGATACGGGGTGGGGGTCACTCGCACGGTGCGGCCCCGGAACTCGAACGGCTCGCCGGTCCACGCCGCCTTGAGGGTCTCCACCATCTCCACCGTCAGGCGCACCCGGTCGCCCGTCGTATACCCGAACATCTCGAACTCCGAGGGCACATACCCCCCGGCCACCGTCACGCTGATGCGGCCCTTGCTGATCCGATCCAGCACCGCCAGATCCTCGGCGATCCGCAGCGGGTCGTGCATGGGGGCGATGAGCGCGGCCAGCATGATGTGGATGTTCTCGGTGCGAGCGGCGATGGCCGAGGCCAGCGCCACCAGCGAGGGCAGGTAGCCGTCGTCGGAGCCGTGGTGCTCCGACAGCGTGACCGACACGAAGCCCAAGTCTTCGGCCCACACCGCCTGCTCGATGGCGGCGTGGTACAGCTCCTCCACCGGCACCGGGCAGATGTCCGGGCAGCGGAAGTCGTAGCGGATGTTGAGCAGGGCCATGGCCGCCTCCAGTCAGTGGTGCGCTAGCTCTTCTTGAACTCGGTTGGCAGTTTCACCAGCCAGCGTCAGTTCTTGAACTCCGGGATCACGTATTTGCCCATGAGTTCGATGGAGGTCATCACATCCTCGTGGGCCATCTTGTACGGGTTGAACAGGCAGAACAACAGGTCGCAGCCCACCGCCTCGTAGCGCTTGGCGATCTCCACGCACCGGTCGGGGTCGCCAATCACCGCAGCGCCCGACTCCCAGATGTAGTCCATGGTGATCTGGCCCAAAAGGCCCTCGTCGCGGCTCTTGGCCGCATCGCCGGTGTACTCGTAGGTGCCCAGCTCGGCCACCTCCAGGTCGGCCAGGTAGTCGGCCACCGAGGCGATG
>JAJDTA010000205.1 GCA_022827405.1 Acidimicrobiia bacterium | reverse complement strand
CAGCTCAGGATCCTCGCTGTAGCTCTCAAAATGACGGCCGCCCCTCGGAGAGCGGTGGAGGTTGACCGTGGGGGCGAGGATCATGTCGACCTTTCGGTCGGTGGCCTCGGTGCCCAGAGCTTGGCCCAGTTCGTGGACCAGGTCGGGATTCCAGGTGGCGGCAATGGCCGACGGCCCGGGCACTACCAGGCCCGGCCCCATGGTCCGGCCCCTCACCCCGACCGGGCCGTCGCTGACGCACCAGCCGGGAATCCCAAGCCGCTCACAGCCGGGGATGGTCCACGGGCTCTCACCCACCACCATCCGGCACTTCTCCTCCAGTGTCAGATCGGCAACCAGCGCTTGGACATCAACCATGAGACCCTCTCTCCAACATCCTCTGGACAATTTTTCTACCACTGGTATATTTTGGTTGCAACGGCGACGGGATCAGGGGGAAAGCGATGAGATACCGACGGACGTTGATGGCACTGCTACTGGCGCTGGCGGTGTTCGCCACTGCCTGCACCACCGGGGGCGGCGGCGAGGACGAGCCCGCGGTTGAGGAGGCCCCGACCGCGGCAGCCGAAGAGCCGGCGGCCGAACCGGCCGAGCCAGCCGGAGAAGCTCCCAGCGAGCCAGCGGCAGAAGACGACGAGCCCGAACCGGCCGCTGAAGCCCCCGAAGAGCCGGCAAGCGACGGCGAGCCCTCTGAACCGGCGCCGGAGCCCACTCCCGAGCCCACGCCCATAGTGCTCACCGCCAGCTTCCGGGGCGTCACCGAGGACACCATCCGGATCGGTGTCGGGTTCTGGGACGTCTCCTTGTTCGGCTTCGGCTTCTTCGGCGACCCCGAACCGGTGTGGGACGCCCTTACCGGCGCGGTCAACGCCGAAGGCGGCATCTACGGCCGGTCGTTGGAGCCGTACATCGCCGGATTCAACCCGGCCCTTCCCAACGAGATGCTGGCCGCCTGCATCACACTCACCGAGGATCACGAGGTGTTCGCCGTGCTGGGTGGCTTGCGGGGCGACGCCAACTACTGCGTGTCGGAACAGCACGAGACCATCAACGTGGGTTCCCAGGTAAACGCCAGAGGAGAACTCTTGGAGCGGGCCAGAGCCCCTCTGGCCAGCTTCAGGCTCTCGGGGACGGCCGGGGAAGAGGTGTTCATCACCGAGCTGGCCCGAAGAGGGTGGTTCGACGGCGCTACCGCGGTGGGCGTCCATTATGACGGGTCCGAAACTCAAGACCGGATTGAGGATGTGGTGAAAGCAGCCTTTGCCGACGTCGGGGTGGAGATCGCCATCACCATGAACATCGACGACCTCGTGCTCGACGACGATGCAATGGAGAGCCAGACCGAGATCATGCAACAGCAGGTGGCCGACGCCGGCATCGACCGCATGGTGATATTTGGGGCCGCGGCCACCGGCCTCGTCACCTACGGCGACTTGGGAATTCAGATGGCCGCGGTCGACTCCACCAACTTCGAAACCGCGATCTCCTCGGGCATCGACCCAATGGCGCTGGACGGCACCATCGCCACAGCCGATCGACTCAATCTGCCCTCCGATTCGGTGGATGCCGAGACCCAGGAGTGCCTCGATGTGGTGATGGCCGCGCTTCCCGACGAACGCTTCGAGCGACCTGGTCCGGGAGTGGAGAACAGCGAGGAAGACCCCAACTACTGGAACTACACCGTGCTGGCGTGCCGCGATCTGTCGCTGTTCGTGCAGATCGCCACTGCGGCCGGGCCGGAGCTCACCAACGACTCCTTCCAAGCCGGACTCGACTCACTCTCCCAGGCATCGCTGCCGGAGATCCCGTTCTTGTCGTTCGGGCCGGGCAAGTACAACGGCAACGACACCATGCGGTTTGTGCAGTTCGACGGCGACGCCGATGAGGACGGCGAACTCGTCGGCCTCGGCGACCCTGTCGACCTGACCCCGTAACCACCTAGCCAATTCACAGACGGACCACTAGATGACCGAAGCGTCGGGCGACCGCCGCAGCTTCGCCGACTTCAGCCGGGCGCTGCTCGACGAGGAGGCGGCCCGAGAGGCGGCCGAAGCCGATCAGCTAGAGATCCGCGCCGATGAGGACCTCCCCGGAGTCGGCGACGAGGCGATCACGCTGCGCCAGGCAGTGGCCACCGGCGGCGTTGGCGTGCTGGCCGTGCTGGGCACCCTCGACGCGGTGGATGCCTTCCAGCTGGCCATCCCCAGCCTGCTCGGACCGGAGATCCAGGACAGCTTCAATGTGTCCGACGCCGGTTTGGCGGTGATGGGGATCGGCGGGCTCATCACCACAACGCTGTGCGCCATCCCGATGGGCAAGATGGCCGACCGGGTCAACCGAATGCGGCTGGTGGGGCTGGCCACTCTGTTCTGGAGCGTGGCCATGTTCACCCGGGGGTTCCAAGCCTCCGCACTGGGGTTCTTCATGGTGGGCGTGCTCATGGGGATCGGCACGTCCAACACCTTTCCGGTGCAAGGGGCGGTGCTGGCCGACGCCTATCCCATTTCATCTCGGGGCCGGATCTACGCCGTAAAGAACGTGCTAGGGCGGGCGGGCGAGCGGATCGCCCCGCTGTTGGTGGGCGGCCTCATGCTGTTGGTGGACGACAACTGGCGATGGGCCTATTGGGTGTTCGCCTGGCCCACCTTGTTCCTGGGGATCTGGGCGCTGTTCGTTCCCGATCCGCCTCGGGGGCAGTTCGAGCAGAAGTCGGTGATCGGCGAGGTGATGGAGGAGGACGACGACCGACCCCGGGTGTCGCTGGGGGCGGTTTGGCAGCGCCTCATGGCCATCAAGACGCTGAAGCTGGCGTGGATCTCGTTCAGCGTCATCGTGTTCTCGATCATCGGGCAGAGCTTCTTGGTCAACCTGTTCCTGGATGACCGGTGGGGCTTGAGCCCGTTCGAGAGGGCCATGATCGGATTCGTCCCCGGAATGCTGGCCTTTGCCGCTGCGCCGTGGGCGGCCAAGCGCTACGACGCCTTGTACCGCGAAAGCCCGGAGCGGGCGCTGGCCTGGGTGGGCGCACTGTTCTTCCCCATCGCGGTGGCCATCCCCATTCAGTTCTTCATGCCCCATCCCGTGCTGTTCGCCGCGGTGGGCATCGTGCCCGCGGTGTTGAGCGTTGTGATCTTCGGCATGATCTCGCCGCTTCTGGTGGGGGTGGTTCCCTACCGGCTGCGGGCCCAGTCCACCGCCTTGTCGATCATGGTGATCTTCTTGGGCGGCGGCGTGCTCGGCCCCATCGTGGCCGGATTGCTCTCCGACGCCACCGACGAGCGCACCGCCATATTGATCGTGGCCATCCCGTTCAAGATCATCGGGGGTGCCCTGTTGATCTGGGGGGCGCGCCACATCCGCCACGACCTGTCGCTGGTGGTGGACGAGATCGAAAAGGACCACGCCGAACTGGAGCGGAGGAAATCGCATCCCGACCAGCTGCCCGCCGTCGGGTTGCGGGACATCGACTTCTCCTACGGGCCGGTGCAAGTGCTGTTCGGGGTCAACCTCCATGTGGACCGGGGCGAGACCCTGGCGCTGCTGGGCACCAACGGGGCCGGCAAGTCGACGATCCTGCGGGTTATCAGCGGGCTGGCTGTGCCCTCGCGCGGCATCGTCTCGCTGCACGGGCGCGACATAACCCTCACCTCGCCCCAAACCCGGGTGGACATGGGAATCCAGCAGCTCCCCGGGGGCAAAGCAGTGTTTCTGCCGCTGTCCATCGAAGACAACCTCCGCACCGGGGGGTGGACCATGCGGCGCAACCGAGCCCAGCTCAATGCCCGGATCGACCATGTGCTGGAGATCTTCCCCGAGTTGGCCGATCGGCTCGACGAGCCCGCCGGTGCGCTCAGCGGCGGGCAGCAACAGATGCTGGCCCTGGCCATGGTGCTGATGCATGAGCCCGACGTGCTGCTGATAGACGAGCTGTCGCTCGGCCTCGCCCCCGCGGTCATCGGCGAGCTGTTGGAGATCGTGGAGCGGCTCAAGGCCGAGGGCCAAACGATGATCATCGTGGAGCAGTCGCTCAACATCGCCGCGGCCCTGTCGGATCGGGCGGTATTCATCGAGAAGGGGCAGATCCGCTTCGACGGGCCGACCGCGGAGCTCGCCGAGCGGGGCGACATCGCCCGGGCCGTGTTCTTGGGCGACGACCGCACCGAACCGGAAGACTCGTCGTGATCCTCGCCTTCGAGGTCGGACGCCAATTCGTCTTCATCGGCGCGGTCAACGGGCTCTCTTACGCTCTGTTGGCCCTTGGCGTCATCCTCATCTACCGGTCGAGCCGGATCATCAATTTCGCGGTGGGCGCTACCGGGGTGCTGGCCAGCCAGGTGATGGCCCATCTGGTGATCCGCTACAGCGCGCCGTACTGGACCGGGGTGGTTCTCGCCGTGCTGGCTGGGGCCGTGTTCCTGGGACTGGCCGAGCTGACCGTGGTGCGCCGCCTGTTCACCGCCCCCCGGGTGATTTTGCTGGTGGCCACCATCGGGTTGGCGCAGTTGGCCCAAGCCCTCATCTTCGCCTTGCCCGAAGCCTCGGCGGCCGATAAGCGGCATCGCTTCCCCACGCCGTGGAACCGGGAGCTGGAGTGGTTCGGCATCCGCATAGACGGGGGCGAGTTCGTCTTGTTCGTCGCCTCCGCCGCCGCGGTGGTGGCGCTGAGCATCTGGGTGCGGTGGTCGGCGTGGGGTCGGGCCATCCGGGCCACCGCGGCCGATCCCGACCGGGCTCGTCTGGCCGGCATCCATCCCGGGCGGGTGTCAACGGTGGTGTGGGCCCTCACCGGGGCGTTCGCCGGTCTGGTCACGGTGTTCCAAGAAGCCGACTCCATCGGCTCGTTCGTGGCCACCAGCCCCGGTCACGCCACCATGACCCGGGTGTTGGTGGTGGCGGTGTGCGCCTCGTTCGTGTCGTTCAGTGTGGCGGTGGCCGCCGGGATCATCCTCGGCATCGTCGAGGCTCTGGTGAGGGTCAACTACCCGCTGGATCTGGGGAGATTCGAAGCCGTGCTGCTGCTGGTGGCGATTCTCGGGATCGTGGCTACCACCCGGAGAGGCGCACCCGACGAGGCCGGCGCCTTCTCATTCAGCCCCCGGATTCGCCCCATTCCGGCCCGGCTGCGCTCGATCTGGTGGGTTCGCAACCATTCTCGAGTCTTGGCCGCGGTTGGGGTGGCCATTGCCGCGGTGGTGCCGGTGATCGTCACCACCGCCAGCCGCACCTTCCGCTACAGCGAGATATTGCTGATGGCACTGGCCGCCCTCTCATTGGTGGTGCTGGTGGGCTGGAGCGGACAGATCTCGCTGGGTCAAGGCGCATTCGCCGGCTTGGGCGCGCTCACCACCACCGCGCTGGTCAACGGGAACGATCTCGGACTCGGCGTGGCCGGGTTCGATGTGGTGGTGCCCATGCCCGAACTGCATTTTTTGTGGGCTGCGGTGTGGGGCACCGCCGTGGCGGCCGCGGCGTCGGTGATCATCGGCATCGGCGCGCTCCGGGCCCGGGGCCTGTTGCTGGCCGTGGTCACCCTGGCGTTTGCGGTGGCGGCGGAGAAGTTCTTCTTCACCCGGCCGTTCCTCAGCGGAGGCAGCCAATCTGCGGCGCTTTTGGAACGGGCCCATATCGGGCCCATCGATCTCGCCCCCCAGCGAACCTACTTCTATCTGGCCCTGATCGGGCTGGTGCTGGGGGTGGCGTTCACCGCCCACCTGCGCCGCACCGGTATCGGCCGCCGGATCGTGGCCACCAGGGAGAACCCGTCGGCCGCAGCCGCCGCCACCGTGTGGCCCACCGGATCAAAGGTGCTGGCCTTCGCCTTGGGCGGCGGGTTGGCCGGGTTCGCCGGGGCGCTGCTGGCCGGGCTTTACTCCACCGTGTTGTTCTCCTTCTTCTCGGTGGACACTTCGTTCAAGGTGGTGGCCATTGCGGTAATCGGCGGCATCGGCTCGGTGATCGGCCCGGTACTCGGGGCGCTGTGGGTGATCGGGCTCCCTGCCTTCTGGCCCGATTCCGCACTGATCCCGGTGCTGACCAGCAGCCTGGGAATCCTGGTGCTGTTGATGTACGCGCCAGGAGGGTTCGTGCAGCTCTGGTATATGGCCCGAGACTCATACTTCAGCTGGCTGGCCCAGAGGAAGCCTCCGCTTCCGGTGCGGACGCGTGACATTCCCGCGCCACCATCAATTCCCGCACCTCCGTCGAATGTGGCGTTGGCCGCCGGCGAGCTCACCGTGAGCTACGGCCCGCGGGTGGCCGTGAACCAGGTGAGCCTCGAGGTGGGCCACGGGGAGATTGTGGGGCTTATCGGGACCAACGGCGCAGGCAAGACCTCGTTCATGAACGGGGTGGGCGGCTTGGTTCCCGCAAATGGCCGAGTGGAGATATACGGAACCGACGTGAGCCGGCTGGGTGCCCATCGCCGCCACCGGCACCATCTGGGCCGGGCCTTTCAGGCCGCCACCTTGTTCCCCGATCTCACCGTGCGCGAGACGGTGCAAGTTGCGCTGGAGCGGCGGGACCGCACCCGATTCTGGCCCGCCGCCCTGGCCCTGCCATCGGGCTCCCGGCACGAGCGGCGGCAGATCAGGGTGGCTGACAACCTGATCGGCTTCTTCGGTCTGGGCGACTTCGCCGACAAGTTTGTGGCCGAGTTGTCCACCGGCACCCGCCGGATTGTGGAGCTGGCCTGCCTGGTGGCCGGCGGTTCCCGTCTGCTCTGCCTCGACGAGCCCACCGCCGGAGTGGCCCAGCGGGAGGCCGAGGCTCTGGTGCCGTTGCTGCACGGAGTGCGCCGGGAGTTGGACGCCTCGGTGCTGTTGATCGAGCACGACATGCCGCTGGTGATGTCCATCAGCGATCGCATCTATTGCATGGACGCCGGAGAGGTGATCGCCGAGGGAACTCCGGCCGCCGTGCGCGACAACCCCCTGGTGGTGGCCAGCTACCTCGGTACTGACACCAGAGCCATCGCCCGATCAGACGCCGGAGCCGACCTATGACCTCTGCCTTTGCCGATCCTCCGATCACCCCGAAGGCGGCGGCCACCCGGGCCCGGCTCTTGGAGATTGCCGCCGCGGTGTTCATCGAACACGGCTATGCCGCGGTCTCGCTGCGCGACATCGCCAAGGCCGCCGAGGTGACCAAAGGGGCCATTTACGGCCACTTCCGGTCAAAGGGCCAGCTCTTGGTGGAGGTGATCCGCACCCAGTTGGCTGAACGCGATGCCCGGTTCGACATGGACGCCGTGGCTGAGCAGCCGATGACTGCCTTCGTCCAGTTCATCAACCCCGACAGCCGCGATCTGAGGCTCTTGCAGATCGATGCCGCCGCGGCCGCTCGCCATGATCCCGACGTGGCCGCCGGAGTTCAGGAGATCTTCACCGCTCGCAGCGCCTGGATCCTCGATTCCCTGCGCCACCTCGACAACCCAGAAGTGCTGCTCTACGTCATCAACGCCTTGTCGTCCGGCGTGGGGGTGCAGGAAGCCCATGGCCGTCCCGCCCCTGATCCCAACGTGTGGTCGCAGGTCGTGGCCCGAGCCTTCGGATTGAGGGCGGCACCATGAGCTTGCGCGAGCTGGCCGCCGCGGGCGGTGTCCGGGTGGGGGCCGCCGTCAGCGAAACCGTGTTCGACATCGGGGATGAGGCCTATTGCTCGCTATTGGCCGGAGAGTTCAACTCGCTCACTGCCGAGCGAGCCATGAAGTGGATGTGGATCCATCCGGAGCCCCACCGTTGGGAGTGGGCTGCCAACGACGGCCTGATCCAATTTGCCGAGGCTCATGGGATGCAGGTGCGGGGCCACACCGTGGTGTGGCCCCATTGGGGCACGCCGCCCTACATCACCGATTGCGACGACGCCGCGGCCCTGCGCCGTCACCTCGTCGAACACCTTGAAGTTCTGTTTGCCCACTGGGGCGGGTCGGTGGCCCGGGTGGATGTGGTCAATGAACCGCTGCACTGGCTGGAGGGGCGCCTTGCCGATTCCGTTTGGCGCTCCCTGATGGGCGACGACTACATGGCCGAGGTGCTGACGCTGGCCCATGAAGTGGACCCCACAATCGAGTTGTGGATCAACGAGACCCACAACGACATCGTGCCCGGCAAGCACGAGCTATTCACCAAAATGGTGGCCGATCTCGTTGAGCGGGGCCTGCCCCTCCACGGCATCGGGGTTCAGGGCCACCAGCTCTATCCCGACTTCTCCCCCGCACCCCCTACCCCCCAGCGCGTCCACCACGTAGTGAGCACCTACGCCGATATGGGCCAGGAGGTGGCCGTCACCCAAATGGACGTGTTGGCCCACCCCCCCGACAGCGACCGCCTCGACGTGCAGGCTCGGATCTATGGCGAGCTGGTCGATGCCGCCTTGTCGGTGGAAGCGTGCCGCGAGATCACCTTCTGGGGGGTGAGCGACGCCCACTCCTGGGTCGACGAGCACTTCGGACCCGATCGAGCCCCCCTGCTGTTCGACCGAGAGGGCCAACCCAAGCCCGCCTACCACGCCGTAGCCGCCGCCTTCGCCTCCCGAGCCCGCCGCACGCCAACCGGTTAGACGGTCCCTTCGCTCAGAACTCGATGGGCACCGGCTCTGTCGACGCTTGCACTGGCTGACCGTCGCGCAGCACCTCGGTCCCATCGCTAATGGTCCCCGGCACCGAAACGAAGGCATCTGAATCACCGGGGCGACTGTACGATTCTCTCGTGCCACCAACCACCGAAGACCGGCAGCGAGCGCGACTGGCGCGGACGATTGCGGAGCTTTGGGCAGGTGGTGCTGGTCCAACCCATCCGGAGATTCAGGATGTCTTCGACCTATTCGGTCTCCAACCCGAGGCAGGCAGCAAGAGGGAGCGGGTTAGCAACGCTGTGAAGTCTGCCGATCCTAAGGATGTCGCCCCCTTGGTTGGCGAACTCATTGACTTGCTTCGTTCCGGTCCTACCTTCTTACTCGGCAACGAGTACGCGGCCTCGCAATTGGAGATCGATCGACTGCAAGAAGCACTTGTGCCTTATGGACTGAAATTGGGCAGTGACTATCGCCTTGAGCATTCAGGGGGTCTTGTCGCTGACGCTACGACATTGCCAGATGTACCCGCCCTCCGAGAGCACATCGGGCGTATGCAGCGAGCACTCGGTGATGGCGACACGGCGCAGTTGATCGGATCAAGCAAGGAACTGCTTGAGACGACGACCAAATTGGTGCTCGCTCGCGTCGGTGAACCCGAACCCTCCAAGTTTCCCGCTTTGGTGACACGGGCACTTGAGGTTCTGATGTTGCATCCCAAGAGCAACCCCGCACCCCGGGAGGATCTGACCGAGCCAGTGAGGAAGATCCTCGGCGGTGTGCTGCAAGTCGCCCTGGGAGTCAATGAACTCAGAAACGATCGGGGGACAGGCCATGGCAGGGCATCGGCCGCGGTCGCGCTCGGTGACCGCCACGCTCGCCTAGCAGCAGGGGCGGCCGTGGTGGTGGCGACTCTCATGTTGGACACGCTTGAGGATGCAGATGCCCCCTGGCGCCGTCAGCCACTTGAAGAGTCCTCGAAGTAGTGCGTTAGAGGTGGTCCCGAGTCTTGGGATTGTACGTGTGCGCCGAGGATGCCCACGCCAGATATCCATGTCGCAGGATGCGGTGGCAGCAGGGGCGGGGGTTCACTACATTGCCGGGGAGTCTTTCGGCTTGTCGTGCAGGGGGTTTATATGCCGAACGGGGGTGTCGCGAGCAGCGTTGAAGCAGCGGTACGGCTGGTTCTCGGCGTCGCTCGTCTCGGTGAGGCTGATCTGCGTGGATGGTGGAATTGCCACGGGCTAGACAAGGAGGGGAGCTTCGTTCTGAAGCGAGCGCTCCCCCGGACGTGGCAGTCAGCTGCACTAGAGCTAGACGTTCTATCGGCCCGTCGCAGGCATGCAAGTGCGCTTTCTGAACGTAGGACAGCCTTGCACCTGTTCTCGGACGAGTTGCCGTTCAACCGTTGGGCATCAGCATGGCTAGCCGAACAGAAGACGGCCTCGGAGGTCGACCCGCTTTTCAGGGAACTCGCTAGTTGGAACATAGCTGTTGCGGGAACACGGCTGAGCGAGTGGTCTGGTGTGGATGTCGTTGGCGAGGCTATTGGCGATGGCTTATTCCTTGGTCGGCTCAGCCGATCAGACCTTGATGATGAGTCCACCCTCATGCATGCAGCCACCCGGCTGTCTGCCGCATATGTCGGGTTGGAGGGTTCTTTCAGGGCTCCGTATTTTGATCTGGCCGGGTGAGCAGTGGGAAGTACGTTTACATCCCGTCTGCAGAAGGGCGGCGCTGCTGTAGAGGACACTCGCCGTGTGGTTGAGCTATGGGATTCCAATCTTGCACCGGGGGAGAACTTCAAGCAGCTGTCGAATGAGAACCTGCTCAGCAAGTCTTCGCGATCTCGGTTAGATGACCTGCTACGAAGGATCATCAAGCCCCGATTCGTTGATCCCGGGCCTCATGTCATCCCTGCGCTTAAGGGGTTTCTCGGGGACCACAAGGCATTTCGTGAGGCCTGTTACTACGAGAGTTCCCGGGCTGATGATCTACTGGCTTCGTATGCCGAAGAACCCTTATGGAGCTACTGGATTGAAGGGCGGCTAGGTGTCGGCGTCGAAGATGTTCTGACATGGCTTGGTCGACTAGCTGATCAGGGTAAGGCACCGTTGTGGAGCGAAAATGTGCGAATCAAGACGGCGCGAGGCCTACTCTCTGCCCTTCGTGATTTCGGTGTCCTTGAAGGCCCTGCAAAGAGCCACCGGAAGGAAATAGCAACACCCTCGATGAGTCCCCGAGGGTTTGCTTATGTTGCCTGGCGGGAGCATGAGCAGGGAGCTTCGTCCCGGGCGCTGGCAACCAGCGCTGTCTGGCACCGCTGGTTGCTCGACGATGCCCTGATTGATGACCTATTTGTGCAGGCCACACGCTTGGGATTAATGCGCGTGTCTAAGGCGGGCTCAGCGGTTCGAATCGACTGGCTGGTTGACAGTCTTGCTGAGGTGACCGGTGCCGCTGCGTGACGAGTTGCGGGGGATAGGCGAGCGCATCGCTGCATTCTTCACGAGCGGAGGTGAGCCGCCGTTCGTTGTCTACCAGTACCTGCCATCCGAGGAATGGCAGGTACGTCGCGATCTCGGTGAATTGCGGCGGTGGCTGGAGGCGGCACCTCGGGG
Organism: Acidimicrobiia bacterium; assembly: GCA_022827405.1. Classification (GTDB taxonomy): domain Bacteria; phylum Actinomycetota; class Acidimicrobiia; order Acidimicrobiales; family Bin134; genus Poriferisocius. The sequence goes on along the minus strand of JAJDTA010000205.1, from coordinate 16,529 downwards.
AATCGGCTGTGCCTCGGTTTCTCTGGCTGACTTGTTCTGGCAGGCATTGGAAGATTCCGCTTACCTCGACGAACTCATCGACCAAGAGCGCATGGCCAACGAAACGTCGAATGGTGAAGCCTTGAGGGAGATAAATGCCGCAGTCAGTGAGATCCTCCGGGAACCGCCCACGCTGCCCGACCGAGTGATCGCCCAGGTGTCCGACTACAGCGAGCGCACTGCCGTGTTCCTGTATCGAGCTGGGGCTCTGTACCCCTCGTATCGCACGTCTACGCTGTTGGATGATTTGCGAGGCCGTCTGCCCCGACCCGTCACCTTGCTCTATCCAGGGCGCCTAGTCGGCGAGTATGGGCTGTCGTTCATGGACCGCGCTGAAACGGCTTACGGCTACCGTGCCCTGATAGTGCCGAGGGAGGGGCCACAATGAGGATCGCTGAGCTATTTCGCCGCGACATCTACCGCACCATCGAAGAAGTCGTCAAAGTCGATTTGGACGACGAACAGGTCATAGCCGACGAACTCGACGAGTACGTTGCAACCGCCCACATCCTCGATGAATTGGAGACGGTACTCGATACCTATCAGGAGTCGATCAACAACCCAACCGAAACCTGCACTGTGTGGGTGTCGGGGTTCTTTGGCTCCGGCAAGTCGAGCTGGGCCAAGGTTCTCGGCTACTTGCTTGGGAATCCCACTGTGCTGGGCACACCCGCCGCTGAACGGTTCTTCGATCGCACCCATGCTCCCCGACTGCGAGCGCTGGTCAGCACAATCGGCTCTCAGGCCCCCACTCTCTCAGTGATGCTCAACCTGGCGACTGGCTCCAATGTCGTAGCTCGGGAGGGCGAGTCCATCGTCCTGCCCGTCTATCGCGCTCTACTGGAGCGACTCGGCTACTCGAGGAACTTCACGCTCGCGGAACTCGAATACACCTTGGAAGCCGACGGCAAGCTCGACGAATTTGAGGCTGCATTCCTCGATACCGTCGGCCACTCATGGCAAGAGCGACGGTTCACGGCCCTGGCAAAGCGGGACGCGATGAGAGCACTCGATTTCGTCTACGGGGGTGGCAGCGATCTACCAGGATGGGCACGCGAACTTGTTGAACCAGACATTGATGCCGACTGGTTCGCAGCGCGGGCGCTGGAGCTTCTCAAGCGCCGTGGTGGCGGTGCAACACGACTTGCTTTCGTCGTCGACGAGGCGGGCCAGTATGTCGCCCGCTTGGTGCAGAGAATGCTCGACCTGCAAGGGCTGGCCGAGGCATTTCAGAAGAGGCACGGCCAACTGTGGCTCGTCGTTACCTCTCAGGAGAAGCTCGACGATGTTGTCGACAGCCTGGAATCAAGGCAGGTAGAGCTAGCTCGTGCTCAGGCCCGATTTCCGTTGCGAGTCGACCTTCTGCCATCCGATATCGACGAGGTCACGGGGAAACGGGTCCTCGACAAAACCGGTGATGGTCAGCGTGCAGTGCGTGAGGTGGTCTCCTCGCATCGCAACCAACTCATTGTAAATGTGCGCTTGTCCTCACCCACCAGACTCGAAGAGCCAGGCGAGGACGAGTTGATACGTCTCTATCCGCTGCTGCCCTACCAGATACAGCTCCTGATCGACGCGGTTTCCGTTCGGCGCACCCAAGGGGGTGCTTCTCCTACGGTCGGAGGGTCGAATCGCACCTTGATAAAGCACGCCCAGCAACTGATCACCCACCCCGAACATGGTCTGGGAAATTGCGAGATTGGCACTCTGGCTACCCTCGATCGGTCCTACATGCTGCTCGAAGAGCTGATCCCCACGTCGTGGCGTGCTGAGATCGAACAAGTTGCCAACCAATACGGCGCTGAAAGTGTTGAGGCGCAGGTCATGAAGGTTGTGGCCTTGTGTGTTGAAGTTCCAGCGCTGCCGCTCACCTCTGGGAATATCGCAGCGCTTCTCCATCCCAGCGTGACCGCAGAGAGTAACGCTGACGAGATCTCCGACGCCTTGACCCGTTTGGTGGGAGATGACCGGCTGCGCGAAACCGACGAGGGCTACAAGCTCCAATCTCCTGAGCAGAAAGACTGGGAACAAGTCCGACGCGGCATCGACCTTACGCCAGGCTCATCGGTTCGGTTGCGCCGTCAGCTTCTCAAGCAGTCGTTGTCTGGTGTCACGGTCACCAGAGGCAGAGCTTTCAGAGTCGACGTGACCGTGGATGGAGAGAACGTCGTGTCCGGCGACCTCTCGCTCATGATCGAGGAGGCCAGCCCGCTAAGCCGTGAGGCTCTGCGAGCTTCGTCACGCGAGGCAGCGAATGAGAATGCTGTGAACTGGGTCTACGAACTTCAGCCTGATACCTGGGACGCGCTCCTCGAATTGCACCGGAGTCGGACCATGATCGAGCAACGTGATATCCCGAACAGGACTGCGACTGAGATTGAGTTGCTCGGAGAAGAACGCATGCGCGAACAGAGCAATGAAGTCACCGCAATTCAGCGACTCGCGCATGATCTAGCGGCAGGCCAAGTGGTCTTCCGAGGGCGAATCGACGACGTCGACGGCACCGATCTTCGATCCACTGCACATCGCCTTCTCACTGATCGGCTGGAAGAGATCTACCCCCAACTCCACCTTTTCACCGCTAATTTGCGCCGAGGCGATGTGATGCACGTCCTCCGCACCACTGACCTCTCTGCGCTTCCAGAGAGCCTCCTCGATGACGGCATCGGATTGGTCACAGTCACTCCTGAGGGGTACCAGTTCGTTATCGATCATGGCCCCCTCGCTGCGCTCGTGAATGAGATTCGCAACCGAGCGTCTTATGGTCAAGAGGCCACTGGCGGTCATCTCGCGAGTAACTTCGCCAAGCCACCCTACGGTGCCCAAATCGAGGTAGTTCAGGCTCTGTGTGCCGCGGCCCTTCGTGTTGGTGTCGTCGAAGTCATACATCAAGGCCGGAGCATCACCAACCCAGCAGACCAACGGATCGATCAGGTATTCGGTACCCTACCAAATTTCCGGGCGGCCGCTTTTCGGCCACCTGCCCATACCGATGTGCCTCTGGAGACGCGTGTTGATTTGGCCGAGAGACTCGAACACCTTGGGCATCCGCCTGCTGGTCATTCCACTGACGCCCTTGCTGCTGAAGTGCGCAGAGTCTTCGTTTCCGGGCGAGAGACAACCATCCGTGTCATCTCAATCCTCGATGGACTCGGGATCGCCGTCCCAGAACCTGTTACGCGAACCGAGGAAATCATCAGCCGGCTAAGCGCAGACGACGATGTCGATGTAGTCATCACTGCTCATGCCACGTGGGCCAACCTCGTAGCCGGGCAAGAGGTCGCTGATCAACTCGACGGATTCCTAACTGACCATATTGGCGACCTAAGAACAGCCCGGCAGGAGGCAGCCCAACCTGCTGGCCGGATTCCTGATGGCCGGGAAAACGAGCACGCCGAACTTGTCGAACTGCTGGCCAGCGGTGACCTCATCAGCCAAGCCGCCCGCATTGTGACGCTAGGACGCCGACTCGCCGAAGCCCGACAAGCGGCCAAGCGCGATGCCGCTCAACTACTCAACACGACGGTGGAGCAACTCCGCGATCGCTTGCGACGCGAGTACAGCGAAGCAGATGAGGCCGCGCTCGCAGAAGCGATACGTCCTCTGGAAGCGCTCGCGGCTCCCGAAAACCTCAGTACCGTTGATGTCGAAGCATTAGAAGCCCGAATCGACAGCGCACATGCCCGAAGTAGGGAAGCCCAGCAACGACTTGAAGAACTGCTTGCCGTCGGGCAGCTCGCCTGGGTGCGCGTCGGCGAGGTTGCCCCTGAAACTATCGCCTCCGAGGAGGATATCGAACCTGTTCTGGATCGCATCCGAGAGGCAATCGCCACTGAATTGGCCGAAGGCAAGCAAGTACGTCTGCAATGACCGAAGCTCTTGCTGCCAGCCAGCGCACCAAGCTCGAACGATTAATCGGCCGCGCTCGGACAATCCTCGAAGATGGTCTAGCGGCCCAAGCTGCTGGTCGTTTCGGAATCGACTCTGATGGCACCATCGCTGGCGAGGAAACCTTGCGATTGGGTCCGAGCGAAGTCTTCGATCGCCGCGAGGTCGTCGAAGTGGTCGAGCATCTTCGGAGCGAAGGCAATAGCGCGGCTGAAGCTGTTGCTTTGTTGATCCGCGAAGCTGGGTTCACTCACCTAAACCGACTCGTCGCCATTCGTATCGCCGAAGCCCTTGGCATGCTGCCGGAGTCTCTCGCCGAAGGCGAGCGTTCCCAGGGGTACCGAGATGTCCAAGAACTAGCGCCCCTTCTCGCTGCCGACGAAACCAATGGCTATTGGGCCTATCTTCGACTCTGCGGCGACGAGCTAGCCGGAGATGTCCCCAACCTCTTTGACCCCCGCAATCCCCTCCTCACCCTGGCCCCCAGCCCCGTTACCCTTCGAGACCTCGTAGCGCTTTTTGCCGATGCGGAAAACGCTGACCTCTGGACAGCGCCCGACTGCCTGGGCTGGGCCTATCAGTTCTTCAATACCGGTGAAGAACGACGTGCCATGCGAGGGGGTTCTCAGCCTCCGCGAAATAGCCGCGAGCTTGCCATTCGCAACCAGTTCTTCACCCCTCGCTACGTCGTCGACTTCCTCATCCAAAACAGCCTTGGCCGCCGTCTGCTGGACGCTGATCCCATTTCGCCGCTCGTCGACGACCTGCCGCTTCTTGTTGACCCTCCCACGCAACAAGGCGAGCCCATCGAGCTAAAAGAAGTAAGGGTTCTCGATCCAGCTTGCGGCTCTGGACACTTCCTTCTTGCTGCCTACGACCTCCTTGAGCGGGCTTGGGAGCGCTCGGGCACATCGCCCACTGATGCCGCCGCTCACATCGTTGGGTCCTTGTGGGGAATAGAGATTGACCCTAGATGCACCCAAGTAGCATCCGCGGCAATCCTGTTCCGGGCCCGACGCTCTTGTCCGTCAGGCAAACTCCCTCGCCCTAACATCATCTGCGCCCGCTCCCTTCCGGCCACCGCTACTGGCCTCGACACACTGCTAGCCAATCTCAACCCCATCCAGCGCACACTCATTAGGGCACTGACTGATGCTCTTCAAGACGCTCCGATTCTCGGGCCGCTTCTGCGAGTTGAGGAGAGGATCGACTCTGCTATCCGAGCCTCGATTGCCGGGACAGCCACAGGCGGACTTGCCGAGGCCATCGGCTCGCAGGTAATCGCTGACATTCAAGACGAGGTGCTCGTTAGTCTCCAAGCCGTTGCTGACACCGCTACCGCAACCCCCGCGGAACGCATGCTTGCGGCCGAAGCCGACGATGCTGTCCGCTTCGTTGTGGCCCTGCTCCAGCGATATGACGCGGTGCTACAGAACCCGCCGTTCGGGGAACCGGTCCCGGAGACAAAGCCTTATCTCAAAGCTACCTACCCGTGGATTCCGACGAAGGACTACAACTTGTTGGCCGCGTTCGTCGGGCGAGGCCTTGAGTTGTGTCGCCCAAGGGTGGGTTACGTCGGTGCGATCACATCCCGAGCGGGGATGTTCAACAAGACCTTCGAGAGTTGGCGACGCGAGATCTTCTTTGGCCATCACCTAGTGACACTCGCTGATCTTGGCAGCAATGTAATGGAACAGGCAGTTGTCGAAGCGGCCGCGTATGTCTTACAGGCTGTTCCCGGGACCCTCGACCAGCAAGCAACATTTGTCCGCCTACTCAAAGAGATTGACCACCCCACTGCTTTGGTTGCGGCGATCAGTGCCGATCGCCGGGGTGAGCGTGACGATCGTGTCTTTCACATCACTTTGAAAGATCTACGTTCCATACCAGGTTGGCGAGTCGCCTATTGGATGAGTCCCACTTTCCGACGGCTGTTCACAGAGCTTCCGTCCCTGGAACTGAATGGTGCTGAAAGTCGGCAGGGCCTTGCTAGCGGTAGAGATTTTCGCTTTGTTCGTGCATTCTGGGAGATCGACCCTCGTACCATTGGCCGAAGTCGAGAAGAGACTAAGGCTGGCAAACGGTGGGTGCCGTTCGCAAAGGGCGGCGAGTACAGCCCCTATTGGGCTGACATCCACCTGGTTCTGAACTATGGGAACGACGGCCACGAACTTCGGCAATTCGACGGCTCGCGAGTTCAGAACACCCAATATTTCTTCCGACCTGGTCTCACATGGCCGCTTCGAACTAACAGCGGGTTTGGCGTCCGAGTTCTTCCCATCGGCTCGGCATTTGGGCATAAGGGCCCTGCCGTAATCCCAAACGGCGATCCGTACAGCATGTTGGGTTGGCTCACGTCGCGTGCAGTTCAGGCATGCATGGATGCGCAGGTGGCAGCTGGCGAGGAGACTACGAGTGGGAGCGCGTCTCGAAGCTACGAAGTCGGGCTCGTGCAAAAGCTTCCTTGGATATCAGCGCTTGAATCTGACTCGACGGCCTCACTGCTGACTTATGAGATTGCCGAACTCAGCCGGTTCCCAGACGCGGGGGAAGAGACAAGCCGCCTCTTCCATGCTCCGCCAGTGCTTCCCCACCTGATTGAGGGCACCTCGGTTTACGAGGGCTTGCTATCAGAGATGGCTGACGCGGGAGATCGTCACCTGCGACTCCTCGAATTGAGCCATGACCTCGAGCGACACCTCCATGAACTGGCGCTTCTCGATAGTGACGCTGAGACGTACCTTGACGAGGAAGTCGGACCGCATCCCGTTACATATTCAGAGGGGGCAGTCAACGAACAGCAACTCAGCAAGTACCTTACTGAGCCGATCAAGAGAGTCATCAAGGAGCTAATCAGGCAACGTGGCGGCTCCCGGTCAATTGCCAATTTGACGTTCTTTGCTGATCGTCGGTTAGAGGTCATTGCCCACGGCTTGGAACGGCCACCGAGCCAGATCGAGAGCTTTAGACGAAAGGCCGCCATCCTGCCCGACGGCGAGTTGGCGCACTCTTGTTCTCAAGTTGTGAGCTATCTGGTTGGTGCTGCCTTCGGGCGGTGGGATGTGCGGATAGTGGGAGCAGAGCCCATTCTCGGGGATCTGTTTGACCCTTTACCGATTCATCCACCTGGCATGCTCCTCGACGACGGTAAGCCCGCTCGTCAAGCGCCATCCGGCTACGAACTGGACCTCCCGCCCGGGCAGTTGCTGTTCGACCAGCGAGGTCATGACTGGGACATTGTGAACCGGGTGATGGCCGCAGCCAGCCTTCTACTCGACGACCCCGAGGCACTAATGGTGGACCTTGTGAGCCACTTGAAAGGGAAAGACCTGCGGGACCACTTAAGGAAGCACTTCTTCAAGAACCACCTTTCCCAATACACCAAGTCGAGTCGTAAGGCGCCCATCTATTGGCCTCTCTACGTGCCCTCCGGAGAGTGGGGTGCGTGGGTGTACGCACCGTCGCTCAGTCGGGAGACACTGTATGCAGTGGAAGCGGCTGCCGCATCCCGTCTCAATGCTGCCGAAGCGGAAATCAGTCAGCTTCGCCGTAGCCGAGAGAGCGGGGTAAGTGGGCGATCAGCGAGAGATTTCGCCAATGCTATTGATGCCGAGCAGCGGCTGGCCGAGGAGTTGCGCGTTTTCAGTCGGGAAGCTGGGCGCGTTGCGGCGCTCGGCTGGGTGCCAGACCTAGATGACGGCATCATACTCTGCGCTGCTCCCTTGGCAGGCCTGTTTCCAGCTTGGAAAGAAGCGGCAATGGAATTGGAGAACATCAAGGCTGATGAGTATCCGTGGGCCACTGTTTCGAAATGGGCGGATGAGCTGTGAGCCTGCTGCGGGAATCGCTGACCAAACAGCTAGCACAGAAAGTGCAAGGGCGAGGCCTCGTGATTTGGGAGGATGCCGAGGGGGAGTATGCAGAAGTAGCACATTCGATGGCCCTTGAGGGAGTTCGCTTTGAGGCGTTCGAGGGAAGTTGGTACGAGCTCCGCCAACGAATTGAAGGCGCAGTGGCCGCCGAACGACCACCTGAGATGGTGGTGTACACGCCCGCGGCACCGGAAGAAGACCCGCTTGCTGAGGTTCGTGCAGCAAGCATCACCTTTAAGCGCAGACTGTCGACTCTTGCTAGACAGGCGCTGGATGGCCGGCTACCGCCCCCACGGATCGCGCAGATCTCCAACAACGCCCGCACTTTCGCCGAAGCGGAGGTAGCTGCCGAGGGCGTGGGCCAGCTCGATGTCCGACTTGCTGGAGCACTGGGTTCGCACGACCCCATTGCCATGATGGTGAGCGTCTTGAGCGGGTCGGTTGATGAGCGGCTCACCGAAGCCGAGGCTTGGGGCGCAGTGGCTTCGCTGGCGATGGACACCGTGGGTGCAGATATTTCCGGCTGTGGTGACGAAGTCCGGCTCGAACTCTTCCAACACCTGCTCCTCACTGATGTCGCCTGTGCGGCTGAAGGAGCAGCTTCCAATTTACTTGCGGAGTCTTGGACAGCAGCTTCGGCCGCGCAGCAACTTTGCGCCCGCGAAGTGCTGGAGCGACTTCGATCATCGCCGAATGGCCTGGATGCCTACCGAGACCTAGCCCGAAAGGTTGATGACCGGCTTGATTTGGCGAGCACCCTCGGCTGGAGTCCGGGTCTTGATGCCATCACTGGAACGCCCGGAATCGAGGAGGTTTTGTTCTCGCATTGTGTTCAAGTTCTTCAGGCCAACAGCCATCAAGACGCCCTGTCGTTGGCTGAACGACGACTTGACCAAAGCCCTTGGGCCTCGGATCTGCCGCCCGTATGGGGAAGCAAGTGGCGGGCCGTGCAGGCGATCGCCCTCCTTCACCGCGAACTCGAAAAGGCGAAGCCCCCAAAGTCGGTATCCCCGGGACAGATGTTGGCGTGGTATATCGAGCACGGCTGGCCCGTTGACCGTGCTCATCGCCGACTGGAGTTGGCGCGAACGGAGCTAGGGGTATTCGGAAAGTTAGAGGATTCCCTAGCCGCTGCTCGAACAGCGTATGACCATTGGCTCGACGACTTACTCGACCGATTCACTCTTGCATTGACCGACCACGATCTCGAAATCGACGGTCTTGTTCGGCAGGGTGAAGTTCACGAGCGGTACGTCGAACCTGGCCGCGGTCGCACTGCGTATGTTTGGGTTGACGCCCTCCGCTATGAGCTGGGCGTGGAGCTTGCTGAAGCGCTCGAGCAGGTCGCAGAGAGCGTCGAGTTTCATGCGGCAGTCGCCGCCGTTCCAACAATTACTTCCGTGGGGATGGCGAACCTCCTGCCTGAGGCGGCATCGAGCCTCAAACTCGGACTCGACGGAGACCAGATTCAAGTGAGTGTTGGCGGCAAGAACGTGAGCACGGTTGCCGATCGTCATGGCTTGCTACGGGCGCGGCACGGGGCGGTCGCTAATTTGGATCTCAACGAGGCATCGCAGAAAGGTGAGAGAGCCCTCGGAAATGCCATCGGTGACTCCGATCTGGTTCTGATCCGATCTCAGGAGGTGGATGCCGCCGGCGAGTCGGGGCTTCTGTCAGTGGCCTGGACACACTTCCAGAGCGTGATCAACCTGCTGGCCAGCGTGGTTGCTCGACTCGCGCAATGCGGCGTCGACCGTGTGGTCATCTCCGCGGACCACGGATTCATTGCTCTCAGTCAAGACCTCGACACACATCGCCTTGTCGATGCCCCAGATGGGGCAATAGGAACGACCAAGCGCAGAGTGTTCATCGGTCGGGGGGGCGTCCCGAACGAGGCAACCATTCGGGTTCCGCTCGCCTCCTGCGGAATCACTAGCGATCTCGACCTTGTCGTGCCTCGTGGGTTGGCTGTTTTCCGGGCGGGTGGGAGCAAGCAGTTCTTCCACGGCGGCCTTTCTCCCCAGGAACTTGTCGTCCCCGTAATCGTTGTGGAACTGGCCCAAGCGCCTCAGCCTCAGAAGCTGAATGTAGACATCAGCATTGCTGGCGGGCGGATAACGACCGGTGTCTTTGCTGCCCGCCTTGCTTTCGAGGGCGATCTCTTTTCCAACGAGGTGGTTGTTCGGGTCGTGGCCGGTGCCAGCGGAGGATTGCTCGTCGCTCGGGTTGTCTCAGGCGATGGATACAATCCGGATACGGGCTCGGTGACGGTCAGCGCCGGTCAGCCGAGCATCCTCACCTTCCAGATCACCGAGAACCTCAGTGAGGACACCAAGGTAGGTCTGCAAGTGCTCGATGCTCGTACCGGCCGGAAGCTCGCCTCGTCTACGGCGCCCGTGTCGTCGCCGATAGTCGTGGAGGACGACCTTGACTGACACTGAACTCCAGCTCGACCAGCTTGACGGGATGGCCAATGAGGCCTTCGCGGGCCGCGTGGTGCGCAAGGACCTTGTTCGCCAAGTCAAGGTCGGGGCCAACGTGCCCGTGTACGTGCTGGAGTTCCTCCTCGGAAAATACTGCGCCTCCGACGATCCGTTTTCCATTGAGGCCGGGCTCATGGTCGTCAACCAGACCCTCAAGGACAACTTCATCCGACCCGACGAGTCCGAACTGGCCAAAGCCCGAGTCAAGCAAAAGGGCGAATTCCGGCTCATCGACAAGGTCGATGTCCGCCTCGTTGCCAGCGAGGACAAGTTCTGGGCCCACCTCCAAAATTTCAACGACAGGTTCGTCCACATCCCTGAGAATCTCGTCTACAAGTACGACAGGCTCCTCCAGGGCGGAGCTTGGTGCCAGATCGACTTGCTCTACAACGCGGCTGATGATGAAGCCCAGAAGCGGCCCTTCTATATCAAGGGGCTCAAACCCATCCAGGTTGCAGCTTTCGATCTCGACGAGTTCATCGACGGGCGTCGCGGCTTCAGCAGGGACGCATGGCTAGACCTAGTCATGCGCACCATCGGACTTGAGCCCCTGCAATTTGATCTCAGGGGCAAGCTCCTCGCCCTTTGCCGGCTCATCCCTATGGCAGAGCGCAATTACAACCTCATCGAACTCGGACCTTGGGGAACCGGGAAGAGCTTCGTTTACCGAGAGTCCAACCCCAATGCCATCCTCATCTCCGGCGGCAAGGTGACCGTCGCTCAGCTCTTCATCAACATGTCCACCGGCCGGGTAGGTCTCTTGGGAACTTGGGACATCGTCGCATTCGATGAAGTCGCCGGCCTTCAGATGAGCGATTCCACCGTGGTCAACATGCTCAAGGACTATATGGAGTCGGGTTCCTTCGCACGGGGGAAAGAAGAGGTGCCTGCCGAAGCCTCGGTAGTGCTTGTAGGCAACACCAGCCGTCCGCACACGGACCTGGTTCGAGAGGCGCACCTCTTCGCCGATCTCCCCTCCTCCATGGTCGATCCTGCCTTTCTCGACCGGCTCCATTACTACTTACCCGGCTGGGAGGTGCCAAAGCTCGAGACCAAACTGTTCACTGGCCACTTCGGCTTCGTCTCCGACTACTTCGCCGAAGCCCTGCGCCAAGTTCGCAAACAGAGCTTCGTGCGCGCCGTCGATACCGAGTTTGCCCTTGGGTCCCACCTATCGGCCAGGGACGAGAAGGCGGTGCGCAAGACGGTCTCCGGGCTCCTGAAGATCATCCACCCCCATGGAGAATGGACCCGATCAGAGCTTCGTGAATATCTCGAATTCGCACTCGAAGGTCGGAGGCGAGTCAAGGAACAGCTCAAGAAGCTCGCGTCTCACGACTATGCCAAGACAGCCTTCAGCTATATCGAGAGGGACACCGGTCTCGAACACTGGGTAGAGGTCCCCGAACAACCTGAGAGCTTTGATGCGGATTTTGAGGCCGGGGTCGATGTGGCGGCCGACTCAGGAGCAGCGCCGGGCGATGCGGCATCGAATCAAGAGACGACCGAACAGCTGATCGCACAGGGCGAGTCCAAGCGAGTGGAGTTCAAACAAACCGGGCGGATCAACCTCCACACGCAACAGCGCGATTCGGTCATCGAGCAGATGGTGGTCAAGTCGATCGCCGGGTTCATGAACGCAAGTGGCGGAACCCTCCTCATAGGCGTCTCCGACTCCGGAGAGATCACAGGCATCGAGGCAGATTTCAAGACCTTGGGCCAAAAGCAAAACACCGATGGCTTCGCCCTATGGCTCAACGGCCTCATCGACAACCTGCTCGGCCCAACGGCCGCCGCAAACATGATGTTCGGCTTCGAGGAGTTCTCAACTGGCACCGTCTGCCGAGTCGACGTAGTAGCCGGCAATGTCCCCGCCTTCGTCCGCAGGACCAAGGGTGACGCTGAACTCTACGTGCGGCTCAACAACGCCACCCGCCTCCTAAACACCGCTGACGCTTTGGAGTATGTGCAAAATAGGTGGCGAGCATGATGCCTCTCCACGAGCAGTTGACGCTTCGCGTATGTCCTGCCGGTGAAGCCACGGCACTCCCCCGCTTGCACCCAAATTCGGGGGGCGTGGTGTCGCGACACCAAGAATTTGTACCAAGAAACGATGATTATCGTGAGAGAGGGCTGATCTAGATGCCCACTGCAGATCATGTAAAGGCGCTGGTTAGAAGCCACGCTGAGGGAGACGACACCAGATTTTACTCGATCGCCCTCCAAGTCGCCGCCCGGGCTGCACGAAGTGGACAGTCCCGCTTTGCGCAAGAACTACGTGATCTCGTCGATGAGCTGCGAAAGGTCGAAGGCCGCAAGGCGATCGCACCCGGTCGACCAGTTCCTGTCGCCAAACCCCGTGGAGAACTTGCTGACCTGCTTAGCATTTCCTACCCGGGCACAAGAATGGCAGACCTCGTCCTGGAGGATTCTGTGCGGGAGCAGCTTCTACGTGTCATAGCAGAGCAGCGCCAACAGGACCGTCTACAAGAGCAGGGGTTCCACCCGTTGCGACGCGTCTTGCTTCTTGGACCGCCTGGCACGGGAAAGACGATGTCGGCGAAAGCGCTCGCTGGCGAGCTTCGTCTGCCACTCTTCATCATTCGCCTTGATGGCATCATCACTAAGTTCATGGGGGAGACCGCAGCGAAGTTGAGGCTCGTGTTTGATGCGCTCATTGAGACGCGAGGCGTGTACCTTTTTGATGAAGTGGATGCTTTGGGCGGCGAAAGGGCCAGGTCAAACGATGTCGGAGAGATCAGGCGTGTTCTCAATTCATTCTTGCAGTTCCTTGAGCAGGATGAACCGGAGAGCCTCCTAATTGCCGCTACGAACCACCCTGAGCTTCTAGATCAGGCAATGTTCCGACGATTCGACGCAGTGATCGAGTATCCCCTCCCAAGCCCTGAATTGACCAGATCGGTCATCCGCAACCGTCTTGCCAACGTCTCGGTCAGCAGACTTGCCTGGAAAAGAATCGACGAAGCGGCGGCAGGGTTGAGCCACGCTGAAATCACATTGGCTGCTGAACGCGCCGCCAAAGACACGATCCTTGTCGGAAACGAAAAAGTGACGACAGGCGTCCTAATTGAAGCCCTAAACGAGAGGCACGCTCGGGGCCACCGATAATCCATGGCAGAACGCGACAAGCTACATATTTTCGTTCAAGCGCCTGCGCTAACTGAGGCGTACCGCCCACCAGCAAGGGACATGGAGGCTCCAGCCCTTCTTGTACCTGACATTCCGCTTGCCCACGGACACAGGCTTCGCAGGGAATTCACTGCTGCTGAGGAACAGGGATTGGCCCGCCGCGCCGAACGACCGGTCGAAATCGATGGAGCTGTGGACGGCATCTACGTTTCTTTCGAGAGCTTCCCCGGCATTCAACTCGCGCTGGAGTCACTCGACCCTCAACAGGGAAGAATCCACCCCGAACTGATGGCTGTTCGGCAGGTTCACTCCAATAACCAAACCATCGAAGAGGCTACTGTCTTCGTGCCTGATGGCAAGCTCGGCAACTTCCTCCGCAAGCTTGATCAATACATCGAGACCTCAGATGCGGAAAATCCACGCAATCGGAATCTCTATGACCGGATTGCAACTATAGGTCTGGCATCCCTAGAGCAGCTATGGACGGACCCGCCAGACCAATTTCCTGATCCTCAAGATCTCACCTGGTGGGAAGTGTGGCTACGTCGTCGAGATGGGAACGAGGCCCAGCGTCTCTTGGAGTTTGCCGAAAGCGCTGGATTCCAGGTGGGACGATCGGTACTCGGATTTGCGGATCGCACCGTTGTCCTAGTTAGGGCGACCGCTGCCCAACTCGCAGTTGCCTTGGACGTCCTCGATGATCTTGCCGAACTTCGACGTCCCCAGGAGCCAGCAGAGCTGCTTACATTTGAGCCCCCAGTGGAACAGGCAGATTGGGTGGACATGCTTGCCGGACGTACGGAACCAGCATCCGCAGACGCTCCGTCGGTGTGCCTCCTCGATACTGGCGTATACCGCAGACACCCTCTTTTGGAAGCATCTCTCCACCCGTCTGATTGCCATGCCAGTGATCCGACTTGGGGAGTAGGCGACCATGACGGCCACGGCACCGAGATGGCTGGCCTTGCGCTCTACGGAGATTTCGGCTCGACAATTTTGACCTCGGCGAAGGTACGACTTCGACACTTGCTTGAATCAGTGAAGCTCCTGCCACCTCCTCCTAGCTATAACCCAACAGAGCTGTACGGAGCGGTCACTGCCACCGCCGTGAGCAGTGTAGAGGCAGCAGAACCCGCGCGGAACCGAGTGTTTTCGATGGCCGTTACCTCTGAGTGGGTTGCACCCACAAACGGGGATGCCCCAGGGGTTATCTACGGTCAGCCTTCTTCCTGGTCCTCTGCGCTCGATGCCCTCGCTGCAGGATTGGCAATCGACACCAACGACGAAGGATTGGTCTACCTCGATGAGGCAGAGTTATCCGCTCGCCGCCTATTCATAGTGTCGGCAGGAAACGTCGATGTTGGAGATGCTGATCATCTGGCCAGAAGCGATGTTGAACCGGTCGAAGATCCTGGCCAGGCTTGGAACGCCCTAACGGTTGGCGCCTTTACCAATCGTGACGACATGAGCCCAGCATCGGACTTCCCAGGATGGACCCCAGTGGCCCCGCGGGGAGAGCTTTCTCCCTTCAGCCGGACTTCTGTTGCCTTCAGTCGTGATTGGCCGATTAAGCCGGATGTCGTACTTGAGGGTGGAAACGCAGCAAAGTCACCCACCGGGGGGCGCTTCGATACTCCTGAGGTTCTCCAACTTCTTACGACGAAGGCTCCCTTGCATGATCAGCGGTTGTTGACGGTGACCGGGGCAACGAGCGCAGCAACCGCCCAGGCTGGCCATCTCGGTGCCTCAATACTGGCGAATTATCCATCTTTCTGGCCAGAGACCGTGCGTGCTTTGACGGTCCACTCAGCTCGGTGGACAGAAGCCATGGAAAACCAATTTGGCGGTGCTCGGAGGCGGACCGAACGCGTGGCATTGCAAAGGCGATATGGGATGGGTGTTCCAGATCTAGCTCGGGCAACCAGAAGCGCTAGTGATTCCCTCACCTTGATTGTCCAGGACACCATCCACCCATTCGATGGCCAAGGCAAAATGCGCGAGATGCATGTGCACGAGTTGCCTTGGCCTAATGAGGTTCTCGCGGACCTTGGCGAGACAAGGATTCAAATGCGAGTGACGCTGTCTTACTTCATCGAACCAAACCCAGGTCGGCGCGGCTGGGCTAGGCGGTACAGCTACGCATCCCATGGGCTTCGATTCGACGTGCGCCGTCCCACAGAGTCCACCGATGACTTTCGGAAGCGCATAAACGCGCTTGCCCGAATGGAAAACGAGCGCCGCGCCAATAGCGAGAGTGACTCCGGTGAGTGGTTCTTCGGATCACAAGAGCGCACTGTTGGTTCGCTTCACACGGACATCTGGACGGGAACAGCCGCCGACCTGGCCGCACGAGGTGTGTTGGCAGTATTTCCCGTCGGTGGATGGTGGAAGGAGAGGAAGAAGCGCGACCACAGCGAACGGGGAGCCCGGTATTCACTCATCATCTCAATCGAAGCCCCAGAAGTCGATGTTGATATCTACACCCCCGTGGCCCAACAGGTAGGCATACCGATAGAAGTTCAGTCATAACGGCTACAACTATTGGAGCCAGCCTGCCGCTTAGTACTCGATGGGTACCGGGTCGGTTGATGCTCGCACTGGCTGACCGCCGCGCAATACCTCGGTCCAGTCTTGGTTGAACGCCCGCCAACCCTCTGCATGGGCCGCGGCATAGTGGTACACCATGGCCGCCCGCATACCATCGGTGAGGTTGTCGGTGGACCGGTGGCGGAGGTGGGAGTGGAACACCAGCAGATCGCCCGGCTCCATAAGCACGATCTGCTCGCTGTCGGTGGGGACATCGACTATCTCCACATAGGCCAGACCGGCGCCCTCCCGGGTGTCGGGCACGGCGTCGTGGATCGGCTCGGTGTGGGAACCAGGGACGATCCACAGCGGCCCGTTGTCCGGGGTGGCCGCAGTGCAAGCCAGCCACACCCCCACCTGGGGCAGGGGGGTCATGCGGAAGTAGTAGTCGTCTTGGTGCCAGGGCTGGCCGAGGGTGCCGGGATGCTTGAAGATGAACTGCGACAAGAAGCAGTCGACGTCGGGGCCGATGAGATCGCCCATCATCGCCAACAACCGGGGATCGGTGGCG
>JAJDTA010000188.1 GCA_022827405.1 Acidimicrobiia bacterium | reverse complement strand
CCATGACCCTCAAATACGCCTACCACTCCGCCATCGCCGGCATCGGCGCCACCCCGTTCACCAAGGACTCGGGCCGCACTCCCATGGACCAGGCCGTGGAAGCCTGTATGGCCGCCTGCGAGGACGCCGGCCTACCGCCGGAGAAGGTCAACGGCTTCGTGACCTACTCGGCCGAGCAGAACCCCGAGATCGAGGTGGCCCGCAATCTGGGCATCGAAGAGCTGACCCACTTCTCCATGGTCCACCACGGTGGCGGAGCGGCCTGCGGGGTGATCGCGGTGGCCTGCCAGGCCATCTACTCTGGCGCCGCCGACTACGTGCTGTGCTATCGGGCCTTCAACGAGCGCTCCTGGCACCGTTTCGGGGCCGGCGTGCAAGACCGGCCCGCCGGCGCCGAGGCAAGCGAGGTCAGCTTTTCGTGGAGCTCGCCGTTCGGATTGGTCACCCCGGCCTCTTGGGTGGCGATGTTCGCCACCCGCTACATGCACGAGTACGGGGCCACCACCGAGGACTTCGGCCGGGTGTCGGTGGTGGACCGGGCCTTTGCGGCCACCAACCCCTATGCCCATTTCTTCCAGCGGCCCATCACCCTGGAAGACCACCAGAACAGCCGCTGGATTGTGGAGCCGCTGCGCCTGCTGGACTGCTGCCAGGAGACCGACGGCGCCCAAGCTCTGCTGGTGACCACCGCCGAGCGGGCCAAAGACCTGAAGCAGAAGCCGGCAGTCATCGCCTCAGCCGCCCAAGGAGTGGCCGAAGACCAGCACATGATGAAGAGCTACTACCGGGAGAGCATCACCGGCATCCCCGAGATGGAACTGTGCGCCAGCCAGCTTTACCAGTCAAGTGGTCTTTCGGCCGACGACATCCAGACCGCCATCATCTACGACCACTTCACCCCCCTGGTGCTTCCCCAGCTCGAGGAGTTCGGTTTCTGCGATCGGGGCGAGGCCAAAGACTTCATCCGCGACGGCCACTTGGAGCGAGATGGCCGCCTGCCCATCAACACCAACGGGGGTCAGCTCGGCGAGGCCTACATCCACGGTCTCAACGGCATCGCCGAGGGTGTGCGCCAAATTCGGGGCACTTCGGTGAACCAAATCGACAACGTGGAGAACGTGTTGGCCACCGCAGGAACGGCCGTTCCCACCAGTGCGCTCATCCTCTCCCAGCCCCGATAATGCTCCCGATGAGACGAGTCTCTTGTATTATCTGCAACTCCCTAGGCATCACCCTGCCCTGAGCCCATTAGCTTGTGTATGATTCCGGCTGACAGAATGACCCAGGACAGGACCCAACGAGAGAGGCCCAACTATGGAATTCAGCCACGACCGCTCCGGCGACACACTGGTCGTCAATGCTTCCGGCCGGGTCGACGGATCCAACGCGTCGGATTTCCTGGAGTCGCTGCAAGGAATGTTCGATCCCGGCGACCAGAAGATCATCCTGGATCTCGGCGGTCTTGAGTACATCAGCAGCGCCGGGCTGCGCGTGTTGCTCATGGCGGCCCAGAACCTCGACAAGCAGAACAAGTCATTTAGCATCTGCTCTCTGACCGAAGCGGTGGGCGATGTGTTCCGCATCAGCGGCTTCGACCAGATCATCAACGTTTTTCCATCGGTAGAAGACGCCAAACAGGGGTAATCCCTTGACCCAGACCTACAGGATCCTGGTCGTCGACGACGAGCCGGATCTTGAGCCTCTGATCTTGCAGCGAATGCGCCGCCAGATCCGGTCGAACGAATACGAGTTTGTCTTCGCCCAGAATGGGGTGGAGGCACTGGAGAAGCTCAACGCCGATCCAACCATCGACATGGTGCTGTCGGACATCAACATGCCCAAGATGGACGGACTCACCCTTCTCCAGCAGCTTCCCGGGGTCGACCCCAATCTGCGGGCCGTGATCATCTCCGCGTACGGCGACATGGACAACATCCGCACCGCCATGAATCGGGGGGCGTTCGACTTCGTCACCAAACCCATCGATTTCGACGACCTCAAGATCACCATCAGCCGCACACTGGAGCATTTGGCCGAGTGGCGGGAGGCGCTGTCATCCCGGGACCAACTCGTAGCTCTCCAAAACGAATTGAGCATCGCCAGCCAGCTCCAGCAGTCCATCCTGCCCAAGAACCCGCCGGTCACCGAGACGTACGAGGTCTCGGCCAACATGGAGCCGGCCCGCAACGTGGGGGGCGACTTCTACGACTTCTTCAAGCTCGACGAACAGGTTGGCCTTGTCGTGGCCGACGTATCCGACAAGGGCATTCCCGCGTCGATGTTCATGATGTCGAGCCGGACCGCTCTCAAGGGAGCGGCCATCGGCGTTCGAGACCCTGAGAAGGTGCTGGAGGAAGTCAACAACCAGCTCCACCAGGACAACCCCACGTTCATGTTCGTCACCCTGATCTATGCCCTGTTCAATCCGAGCAGCGGTTCGCTCACCTATTCGATTGCGGGCCACGACCCCCCGATGCTGGTAAGCGCAGACGGCACTGTCACGGAACTGCCGCTCACCAAGGGCGTCGCTCTCGGAATCGCCCCTGACATCGTCTATACCCAGGAGACAGTTACCTTGAAACCGGGCGACACCGTCGTCTTGTTCACCGATGGGGTGACCGAGGCCATGAATGCCAACAATGAGCAGTTCGGTTTGACGAGGCTGGCGGACGTGTTCAAGGGTCGCGCAACCGACAGCGCCCTGTCCGCCAACGACGCAGTATTCGAGTGTGTACGAGATTTCGCAGGTGACGCCCCCCAGTCCGACGACATCACTTGCCTGACACTTCGACGCCCCTGATGTTGGCCCTGCCCGAACGGTCGCTGCCTCCCCGGCCCGACATGAAGGTCTGGTGACATGCAACGAACCCTGCACCTATCCCACCCACCGGAACAGGGCCACCCCTCCGATGTCTTGCCGCTGATCGAGGACATCCTCAATGGGATGGCCGAGGAGGGCGACTGGCCGATGACGCTGACCATGCGGGCCAACCTGATTCTGGAAGAGTTGGTGCTCAATACCCTGACCCATGGCGACACCAGCGGTCTCACGGAGATCGATCTTGAACTGGAGTCCAATGACCATGCGCTCACCATCCGCCTCACCGATGACGGCTCGCCCTTCAACCCCCTGACCGATGCCCCTGAGCCCGATGTGACCCTTCCTCTGGCTGAGCGGCCGATCGGAGGGCTGGGGGTCTATCTGGTGAGGACCATGGGTGAAGAGCTGGAGTACCGCAGGGAAGACGACCGCAACTATCTCAAGCTCGTCGTACATCCCGAGTCGTGAGGCATTCGGCACAAAGCAAACTGCGTAGTGCGCGGCAAGCTGCCCTGGCAATCGCCGCTGTAGCCCTCATCCTGGTGGGGTGCGCATCGAGCGATTCAGGTAGCACAACCCCCGGTGCCACCCCGCCCGCTGATCCTCAAGCAACGCCAGGCGCACCAGTAGCCAGCGGCGTGCCCGGTGTCTTCGACGACCGGGTGGTGTTCGGACAGTCGGCCGCATTCAGCGGTCCTGCCCAAGAGCTGGGCATCAACATGAATCTGGGAATCATGGCCGCGTTCGAGGAGGCCAATCGAAATGGCGGCGTACACGGGCGCATTTTGGAGCTGACAACTCGAGACGACGCCTACGAGCCCGAGGCTGCCATCACGAACACCCAGGCTCTGATCGAAGAAGAACGGGTATTCGCACTAATCGGCGCAGTGGGGACACCGACATCGCGCTCGGCCACTCCGGTGGCGGCCGAAGCGTCCATACCCTATGTGGCACCGTTCACCGGTGCCGGATTCCTCCGAAGCGACTACTGGGACAACATCGTCAACCTTCGGGCCTCCTACGCGCAGGAAACCGAGGAGATGGTCGAGCGGTTGACAACAGATTTGGGCGTCACCCGTATCGCAGTGATGTTCCAAGACGACTCTTTCGGAAGAGCCGGATATAACGGGGCGCTGGCCGCGTTGGAACGCCGGGGGATGGAACTCGTGGCCACCGGCGTGTACCCCCGCAACACCACCGCGGTTAAGTCAGGGCTGCTCGACCTTCGGCTCGGCGACCCCGAGGCTGTGATCGTGATCGGCGCCTATCAGCCGGTTGCCGCCCTGATTTCCTGGTCACGCCACATCGGCTTCGACCCCATCTTCATGACGGTCTCCTTTGTGGGCAGCAACGCATTGGCCTCCGAGCTGGGGCCGGGGGGCGAGGGGGTATACGTCACCCAAGTTGTCCCCTTTCCCCACGATGAGTCCATTCCAGTGGTTGCGTCCTACACCGAAGCCCTGGCCGCCCTGGATCCCGAAACCGAACCGGGGTTCGTCTCTTTGGAGGGCTACATCGCGGGTCGGATGGCCATTGCCGGACTGGAGGCCTGCGGCGTTGCTCTCACCCGCGACTGCTTCTTGGAGAACATCTTGGGGGCAGGCGCCTTCGACATCGACGGGTTCTCGGTGGACTTCGGCCCAGAAGCCGACCGGGCGGTGGACAACCAGGGTTCCGACGCCGTTTTCCTGACTGTGATCGATGCCGACGGTGCCTACCAGCCCGAAGCGGCTATGGGAGACATCAGCCCGTGACCGAGGTGACCAACGCTCGAGAACCTGCCCCCGGCGACTCCGCCACCCAGGCGCAGCGGCCTGCCGTCCACCGCAGGATCTCCAGCCAGCTCTACGCCGGGATCTTTGGGGCGGTGGCATTGACCATCGTGGCCAGCATCGTGAGCTGGATATCGTTCAGCAACGTCGACCGCAGCCAGAAGCGGGTAAGCGAAGAGAGTGTGCCAGAGCTGGTGGGGGCGTTCGGCCTCGCCGAGTTCAGCAATGCGCTGGTGGCCGCCGCACCCCGCCTCACCACCGCGCCGCCCGACCAGTTCTCGGAAATCTCGGCAGAAGTGTCCGACGCCCAAGCGCAGTTCCAAGACCGCTTGGAGGTCTTGCTGCGCCAGAACCCCGACAACATCCACGTTCAGGGGATTTCCGAGGCCGCCGACGCTCTGGAGAGGAACATCACCACAATCACAGCCGACATGCCCCACTTCTACAGCTTGAGCAGGCAGATCGAAGGCCTCCAGGCCCAGATTCCCACCCTTCACGACGAGGTAAAGGGCATAGTTATCCCCGCTATCGACGACCAGCTCTTCTTCCAGGTAACGGGATACCGCAACTTCGACTCCGAACCCACAGATGCCATGACCCGCACCTCCGGCGATGAACTGCTCCTCTACCGCCACCTCAACGAGTTGCAGGCCGATGTCGCCCAAGCTTCCGAGCTTATGGGCAGCGCCCTGATCGCATCTGAAGCCGACTTTGTCGAACCGCTGATAGAGAGCTTCGAGTCCGCTGAAGACCGCATCCTGATCAGCTTTTCGGCCATTGCCGAGTCTGAGACGGTCTCCGGACTGGGATCGGCAGTCGGCAACCTGCTGGCTTTGGGCCGCGGCGACAACAGCGCTTTCCAGGTTGCCGTCGACCGACTGGAGATAACCGAACGCCAAGACTCGCTGCTAGCGGAGAACCAGGAGATAGCCGTCGACCTGCTCGACGAAGTCAACGCCATCGTCCAGGCAGCCCAGAGCGGGGCCGCCGACGCCACCGAGAACTCGGCGCAGACCATCAACACTGCCCGGATCCTCCTCGTCATCATCAGCGCCATCGGCGTCGCCGGTGCCGGCCTGATCAGCTGGCTGTTCGTCGGACGGGTGCTACTCCGCCGCATCGGAAGGCTCTCCGATCGCATGCGGACATTGGCCAAGGGCGAACTGGAGGAGGAGATAGAGATAAGCGGCCGCGACGAGATCGCCGAGATGGCATCGGCGTTGGAAGTGTTCCGCCGCCACGCTCTGGAAATCCAACGGCTGAACCTGGTGGAGCAGCTTGCCCAGGAGCTGAGCGAGCGGAACGATGAGCTGCAAGAAGTGCTGGCCGAACTCAGCCAGGCCCAAGACCAGATCGTGGCCCGAGAGAAGCTGGCCGCGCTGGGCGAGGTCACCGCCGGCGTGGCCCACGAGATCCGCAACCCGCTCAACTTCATCAACAACTTCTCTGCGGCGTCGGTTGAGCTGCTGGAAGAGATGGCCGAGATCTATGAGGAACTCATCGACAACCTCTCCGATGAGGACAAGGACCTGATCGAGGAGATCAACCAAGACCTCAACGACAACCTCGAGCGCATCCAAACCCACGGAAAACGGGCCAATCGGATCGTTCAAGACATGCTGCTGATGGGCCGGGGCGGGGGCGAGACCCAGATGACCGACATCAACGATCTCATCCATGAGCATTCGCTGCTGGCCTACCACAGCGCCCGAGCCCAGGATCCCGAGTTCCAGGTCTTGTTGGAGGAGGAGTTCGACCCGGACATGGGCCAGTTGGAGGTTGTGCCCCAAGACCTCGGTCGGGTGTTCTTGA
Organism: Acidimicrobiia bacterium; assembly: GCA_022827405.1. GTDB lineage: Bacteria > Actinomycetota > Acidimicrobiia > Acidimicrobiales > Bin134 > Poriferisocius. The sequence continues at coordinate 8,416 of JAJDTA010000188.1, read as the reverse complement.
ACTTTGTGGCCAACGCTGGCTACGCCACCAACAAGAAGCAGAAGGAACTGATCGAGGCAGACACGTTGGGCGACTACACCCCCACCGTGGTGTTGAAGAGCCAACGCACCGAAGACGGCGCCATTCTCAGCGTGCGAGACAACGGCAGCGGGATTCCACCCGATGTTGCCGCCAAGATCTTCGACCCGTTCTTCACCACCAAGCCCACCAACGAGGGCACCGGGCTGGGGTTGGCCCTGTCCAACGACATCATCCGAGAGCACGGCGGCACCATCTCCGTCAACACCGAGCCGGGCGAGTTCACCGAGATGGTGGTGGAACTGCCGCTGACTCGCGCCAAGAGTACTCCTCTCGCCGATGTCGCCGAGGATGACGAAGCTGAAGAAGAAGACGCCGAAGACGACGATGCTTAGCCGGTCAACCTCATCGGGCTGGCTTGAGAAGCACCCCGCCAACCGCGGCTGACGCCCCTCCGGCATAAGCCAGGAACAAGCCCAAGCCAACCTCGGCGCCTGACGCATCCAGGTCGTCATCAAGGGCCAGACCCTCCGCCAAGCAGAACCCCATGACTACCAGTCCCGCGACCACAGCCGTCAGCCATATTTGCCGGCTGCTCCCGAACAACGCCGCCACCAGCAGAGACCACACCATCACCGCGGCCACCGGAATCAGCAGCCAGGAATCAGCCACCCCTCCCGGGCCCACCAGCCACGGAAGGTCGCCGTCTACCACTCCCCGCTTGTTCGAACCGGCTTCAGCCCAGGGAAGCAGCAGCCCGGCAATCAGCAGGGCCACTGCGGCACCCATGAAGGCAAGCCCTGCTCTCTGGTAGTCCGAGACACCGCGATTGCCGTTTCCTGCTCCCGGGATTCGAATTGGATCTCCCATCGGTTCGGCCCACGTCTCGCCGTCCCAATATCGAAAACCGCGTTGGCCCTGCTCGGCGTACCAACCCGGCGGCGCCCGACGCGTCGACTGGTCGCTCATCCCGACTCCACATGGTCGGTATAGCGCACGTCTCCCTCGGACAGGTCGAAGGTGAGGTGCTCTCGCATATCGCCTATCTGGTCGACAATCACCATCCGGCGTGCGAAACGCCACTGCCCATCGACCAGGGAGAAGTCGTCTTCGTAGCGGCCTGCAACGATGGGCTGAAGAGCCAGGGTATCGGTGCCCTGGTGAACGGCGAAGTACGAGCGGGCAGTGGCAGTCTGCCCGTCTTCAGCCACATCGACCATCACGTTGCTAGCCACATGCCGGGTGCGCAGTGTGCCGTCGTCGTGGACTTTGTTGGTGGCCGCGTAGAACGCGGCGACATCATCGCCCGACATGCCGTCGTCGGGGTCGGCCGAACTAGTGGAGGTGAGCACCCCGTGGGCGAAGAGCTCACCAAGCTCGTCGAAGCGGGCCAAGTCCACGCATTCGGCATAGACATACATAACCGCCTTGATCGATCGCACTGCCTGTTCGTGTGAATTCACGCCGCAAAGCTAACCCACCTCAACCAGCGACGGCCCGGTAGCGTCGGAGACGTGAATCCGAAGACAGGGAGGCTCACGGCTTACTCCCACGGCGCCGGTTGAGCCGGCAAGCTCGGACCGTCCGAGTTGGCGCAGGTCGTGCGCACACTGCCAACCCCGACCCACGAGGACTTGATCGTGGGCACAGAGACCGGTGATGACGCCGCAGTGTGGCGCCTCGGGGAAGGCCGCGCCCTGATCTCGACTGCTGATTTCTTCGCGCCGGTGGTGGACGACCCCCACACTTGGGGGCGCATCGCGGCCACAAACGCGGCCTCGGATGTGTATGCCATGGGCGGCGCCCCCCGGTTCGGACTGAACTTGGTGGCGTGGCCCCATGGGGAACTTCCGCTGGAGGTTCTCACCGACGTGCTGGCCGGCGGGGCCGCGGCGGCCGCCGACGGCGGCTGGGCAGTGGTGGGGGGTCACACGGTGGACGGACCTGAGCCGATGTACGGCCAAGCCGTCACCGGGGAGGCCGAGGAGGAGAGCCTGCTTACCAACGCCGGGGCCCAGCCGGGACAGTCGCTGGTGCTGACCAAGCCGCTGGGCACTGGACTCTTGGCCACCGCGGTCAAGCGCTCCGAGCCTGAGGCCATCCAACCCGGCGGCTGGTTGGCGGAAGCCTACGCCGCAGGAGTGGCCGAGATGACCCGACTGAACGACTTGGCGGCCTCGACTGCCCTTGCAGCCAAGGCCACTGCGGCCACCGACATCACCGGCTTCGGCTTGCTCGGCCACCTCCAGAAGCTGGCCGCGGCCAGCGGCACCGGCGCGGTGATCCAGGCCGAGACGGTGCCGGTGCTTCCCAGCGCCTGGGAGTTGCTGGATCAGGGATTTGCACCCGGGGGCACGACTCGCAACCTCGACCATGTGCGTCCGTGGGTGCGAGGGTCGGACGACCAGCGGATTTTGACCATGCTCGCCGACGCCCAGACGTCCGGCGGCCTCCTGTTTTGCTGTCCACCGGCCGCGGCTGCCGATGCGGTTGCTCGACTCACGGCCAATGGCCACACCGCTGCCTTGATCGGAGAGCTCACCGCCACCGATCCCGGAGCGGTGGTAGTGAGCTGAATAGCCAGTTGACCAGGAAGAATTGTCGCGGTCCGACTAGCCGGTTGGCTCGGTGCGGGGTGGCAGTCCATCCAGATGGGCGGCGTCGTTGTATCGCACCAACCGCCACACGCCGGGCTCATCGGTGGTCACAAACTCGGTGATGGAAGTGTTGAGAGTCCAGAGGACGAACTGCGTATTCATCCCCAGGCCCATAAACAGCCGCATGGCGATGTCGATTACTCCGCCATGGCACACCACCATCATGGTGGTACCGGGATAGCCCTCAACCAGCTCATACAACGCCTGACCAGTTCGGTAGGAGAAGGCAGCCAAGCTCTCCCCGCCGGGCGCCAAGGGCAAGTGGGGGTGGAAATCGCCGGTCCACTCAAATAGGGAGCCGAACTCCTGATAACCCACGCCGTCGGCCTCACCGGGGCGGCGTTCCACAAGGTCGGGATGGGTATGTACCTTCAAGTCGCCCAGCGAGGGAGACAGCAGATCGGCGGTCTCGATCGCCCGAGGCAGCGTGCTCGCCCACAGTGCATCCACCTTGGGCTCATAGCCCTGCATGTACCGCTCTCCAAGGGCTTCGGCCTGACGACGACCCAGCGGTGACAAACCCGTGCAGGCCAGATCGCCGCCGATGATCTGCTTGACGGTTACCTCCGATTCGCCGTGGCGGATCAATAACAGGCGGGTTCGTTCTCTGGGACTCATCTCGGCCCCATATTGCCACGCCCAACTACATCGTCGGGCCTAAAGGGAGCCTTCTTCGCCAACCTGTGGCAAAGCAGCCCTGGCATGGGGCAGAATCTCTATTGATGATGTGGGGGACGCTGGTGCTCATCGTGGCCTTTGCGGCCGGTGCAGTTCCCTTCTCCTACATGATTGCCCAATCGCTGGCCAGAACGGATCTGCGCGAAGTGGGCACCGGCACAGTGTCGGGCACCGGCCTCTACCGAGTCACTGGATTCATCCCCTTGGTAGTGGGTGGCCTGCTCGACGTGGGAAAGGGTGCCTTGGGGCCGTTCTTGGCCGGAGACCGCTGGCTCCTGATGGCATTCGCGGGAGCGGTGTCGGTGATCGGCCATAACTGGTCGATGTTCCTCAATGGCGCCGGCGGCCGGGGGCTTTCCCCGGCGCTGGGGGCATTCGCAGTGATCGCCTGGCCCGCGGCCCTCTTCTTGCTGGGCGGCCTGGCTCTGGGCCGGATTCTGCGCCACACCGGGCTCGTGGTGTTCATCACCATGCCCGCGCTTCCCCCATTCCTGCTCTTGGTGGCCGACGGTCAAGCCGCCATCGCCAGCACCATCATCATCGTCCCCATATTGATCAAGCGCGTTCTGGGAAACGAGCCGCTCCCGGCCCCCAACCGCCTGAAGGCGGCCGCCCACCGACTGGTTTTCGACAACGACAGCTGGGTCGGAGCTACCCCTACCAACCCTTGATTCTCGTAGTCCTTGCCGGTCTACTGACTCGAGAGCCTTGAGCCTTCGCACCAAGGTTGATTTCCGTCGCCTTCTGATCGGACAGGGTGCGTCCGCGCTCGGCGACTGGATGGGAACCTTCGCCCTCATGGCGCTGGTCGACCACCTGAGCGACTCGGCTGCGGCTGTGGGCGGCATCCTGGCCTTTCGGCTCATACCCGCGGCGGTGGGGGGCACGCTGGCCGCCAAGCTGGTGAACCGGTGGGATCGCCGGCGAACCATGATCACCATGGACCTGTTGCGGGCCGGGATGATCGCGGTGGTCCCCTTCGTGCAGGAGCTGTGGTGGGTGTATTTGTGGGCACTCCTTCTGGAGGCGCCCAGCGTGGTGTTCCTGGCGTCCCGAGACTCCTCCATCCCCGATCTGGTGGACGAGCCCGACCTGCCGCTGGCCAACGCCGCCATGATGGGGTCGTCCTACGGCAATATCCCGATCGGAGCGGGCCTGTTCGCCGCATTCGCCGCCCTCCCGCTCGACGACGGCTGGCTGGGGTCACACCCCTACGCCCTGGTGTTCTGGATCGACGCCCTGACCTTCGGCGTCTCGGCATTTTTCATCGCCCGGGCCCTGGGGCTCCAAGGCCGGGGATCCACCGCCACAGCAGCTCCGGAGAGCCCCTCCCTTGTCGATGGCGAGCTCACCGTGTCCCCCAGTCGGCTCCGCGATGCCTGGTCGGTGCCGCTGGTTCGTCGGGTTTTGCCGGCCACCGCCGCAGCCGCGGTTGGGCTAGGGGCCCTGTTCTCACTCGGCATCAAGCTGGTGCAAGAGGAGTTGAAGGCATCGGACATTGAATACGGCGTGCTCATCGTGCTGTTCGGGGCCGGGGCCGGTATTGGCCTAGCGCTCACCCATAAGTCCCGGCATGTGGACTTGCTAGTGCTCACCCGGCGAGGGGCGCTGGTCATGGGCGCGCTGGTAGCGCTGATGAGCCAGAGTCCGACGGTCTGGCTGACGTTCCTCGGCGCCGCCGGGTTCGGAGCCGGAGCTACCGTGGCCCTCACTTCAGGGATGAGCGCGCTCCAAGCCCGGATCCCCCAGGAAGAGGAGCGGGTACTGGCCTTCTCGGCGTTCCACGTGGTGATCCGCATCGGCCTGGGCGCGGCCGCGCTGGGCGCAGGGGCCATCGGCGACGGGCTGAACGGGGCCGGGCTGCCCGGCACCCGGTCGGTGCTGCTGGCATCGGGTCTTCTGGTGCTGGCCTCTGCCGCTACCGTCCGCCCGATTCTCGACGTCGATGTCGAAAAGGCTCGCGAGTGACCGTCGGCATCGTCACCGACAGCACCGCGGCGCTGCCCAAGGAGGTGCGGGCGGCCTGGGGCATTGCGGTGGTTCCGCTCATGATCACCGTGGACGGCCAAACCGTGGCCGACGGGGAACTCGACACCTCCGAGATCCTGGCCGCCAAGACCCATTCGTCGTCAGGCCCGTCGCCGGGCGCCTTCGTTCAGGCGATCTCCGATCAAGACCAAGGCGACGGGGTTGTAGTGGTGACGGTGACATCAACCCTGAGCATCACCCATCAATCGGCCGTCCTAGCCTCCAAAGGCGCTGCCGGCCCGGTGGCGGTGGTAGACAGCCGAACCGCAGCCGGAGGCCAAGCACTAGTGGCCGTGGCCGCGGCCCGGGCCGCCCAGGCCGGGGCGTCGTTAAACGAGGTGGTGGCCCGGGCCGACGATGTCGCCAAGCGGATCACGCTGGTGGGGGCTCTGGCGAACCTCGATCAGCTGATCCGCAGCGGTCGGGTACCGGGCTTGGCGGGCCGAGCCGGCAACCTGCTCGGACTGCGCCCCATGTTCGATATACAAGACGGGGCGATCGGCCGCCTGCGCCCCGCACTCAGCGACGAGGCCGCCTACCAGCGCATCCTGGGTCTCTGGCGGCGCACCCGGCCTGCCGACGGCAACGGCGAACTCCACTTGGTCAGCCTCCACGCCGAGGTTCCCGAGCGGGCCGTGGAATTGCTCGACGCCGTAACCGCCGAAGTGGAACCCGCCGACGCCTTCATCAGCCAATTCGGCCAAGCAATGATGATCAACTCCGGCACCGGAGTCCGCGGCCTGGCCTGGTATTGGGACTAGCTGCCAATCGGGTCAGGACGTGGCGTAAACCTCGGCAGCACCCTCTCCAGCGGGGGTGCGGGTGAGGATCTCCGCGCCGTCGTCGTGGCACAGCAGGGTGTGTTCGAACTGGGCGCTGCGTCGCTGGTCGGCAGTGACCGCGGTCCACTGGTCGTCCCACAGGTAGAGGTCGGGGGAACCCAGCGTGAGCATGGGCTCGATGGTGAACGTCATCCCAGTTTCCAGCGGTGTGCTGTGGTAGCGGTCGTAGTAGTGGGGAATCTGCAGCCCGGAGTGGAACTCGGTGCCTACGCCGTGACCGATGAACTCCCGTACCACCCCCAGTCGATGCAGCCGAGCATGGGATTCAATGGCCATCCCGATTGAGCTCACCGGCGCTCCGCTTCTCACTGCGTCGATGCCCAAGTACATAGCAGTCCGCGTCTCTCTCACCAAGAGGCGAGAGTGGTCGTCAACATCGCCGACCTCGAACGTCACCGACGTGTCGCCGTGGACACCGTCGAGGAACACGGTGACGTCGATGTTGACGATGTCGCCGTCGGCCAGCGCTCGGCTGTCGGGAATGCCGTGGCAGATGACCTCGTTGATCGACGTACACACCGACTTGGGATAGCCCCGATAGTTGAGCGGACTGGGATAAGCCCCCCGGCGCACGATCTCCTCGTGGACTTCGGCGTCGATGCTGTCGGTGGTGACCCCTGGGGCCACCAGTTTCCCAGAGAACAGCAGCACCTCAGCCGCCATCTGCCCGGCCTTGCGCATGGCTTCGATCTCTTCGGAACTGCGCACCGCAGACGAAGTCGCAGCCCCCGGCTCCCCCGTGCGGGCATACGGAGGTCGCTCAACCTCCCGAGGCACCCGGCGCCGAGGGCCCACCAGACCCGGCCTCACCGGCGGGTCCGAAACCGGCACCCGCACCAACGTCGCAGTCCGCGACCGCTTCCGCTTCGCCATCGCCCGCTAACTCTACCGGCCTACGCCATATCCAGCCTCAGCGCATGTAGCGGGTGAGGCTCTCCACTACACAGGCTGGTTTGGGGCTGCCCTCGACTTCGACGGTGATGGTGATGACGGCCTGGACGCCGCCGTTGATCTCGTCCACTGAGCTGAGCTCGGCGCCAACCCGGACGCGGGAGCCCACCGGGACAGGGGAGGGAAACCGCACTTTGTTGACGCCGTAGTTGATGCCCATTGAGATCTGCTCCACGGTGATCAGGCTGGGCAGGAACATGTTGGTGAGCGACAGCGTGAGGTAGCCGTGGGCGATGGTGGCGCCGTAGGGGCTCTCGGCGGCGGCCCGCTCGGGGTCGATGTGGATCCACTGGTGGTCGCCGGTGGCGTCGGCGAATTGGTTCACCCGCTCTTGGGTGATCTCCATCCAGTCGCTCCACCCCAAGTGCTGGCCGACCGCGGCGGACAGATCATCGACAGAGGCAAAGACAGTTCCCATTGAGAGGAAACTAGCTGCCCTGGCGGCCCGACCACGATGGGGAGCGCTTGGTCAAGAAGGCGTCGATACCCTCTTGGGCATCCGCGGTGGAGGCGTTGGCCGCCATCACCTCGCGGGTCAGGTCGTAGGCCTCGGGCTCGCCGCAGTCGAGCTGGCGGTAGAAGGCCTGCTTGCCAATGGCGATGGTCTCGTCGCTGAACCGGGTGATCTGGGCGGCCAGCTTGTCGACCTCAGCCCGCAGCCCATCGGGAGGTACCACCCGGTTCACCAAGCCCCACTCGGCGGCGGTGCCCGCGTCGATGGGCTCGCCGGTGAGCAGCATCTCCATCGACCGTTTGCGGCCCACGGCCCGGGAGATGGGCACCATCGGAGTCGAGCAGAACAGGCCGATGCGCACGCCGGGGGTGGCGAAGGTCGACTCAGTGGAGGCCACGGCCAGATCGCAGGCTGCCACCAACTGGCACCCGGCGGCGGTGGCCACGCCGTCCACCTCGGCGATCACCGGCTGGGGTACGGCGTGAACCGCGTCCATCAGCTCGGTGCAGGCCTCAAACAGATCGTCGTAGAACTCGGGATCCCGGTCGACCATCTCCGATAGGTCGTGGCCAGCGGAGAACGCCGGTCCCTCAGCGGCGATAACAATCGCCCCAACGTCGGTCTTGTCCCCCAGCTCGCGCAGTGCCTCGGTGAGGCGCTGCATCAGCTCCAGGCTCAGCGCGTTGCGCCGCTGCGGGTTGGCCAGGGTGATCCGGGCCACCGGACCGTCGATCCCAATGCTGAACATGGAACTGAGACTACCCGCCTGCGGTGTGCTACCCATTGGG
>JAJDTA010000017.1 GCA_022827405.1 Acidimicrobiia bacterium | reverse complement strand
TCACGACCACCGGCATGCCATTGTCAACCATCGTGCAGGCGATGCCCTCGACTTCATCAAACGGCTTGCCGGTCGGGAGTAGCGCAGCGGCCGAGCTCCCGGCGATTTCCTCGAACTCCAGAGAGATCGCTGCGGCGGTTCCTGGCACGCCCGAAATCGTCATATCGCCGTCGTAGACCGGGGCGCTGTCGCGCACTTCGAGCCGCGCAGTGGCAATCGAGTCGGTGTTGAGCATGCGGATCCTCACCGTCGCCTCGCCATCGCTGGGAGCATCGATGACGCCTCGTTCGATTGCAAACGGGGCGACGCCGGCAAGCAGGTTGCCACAGTTCTGCCGGTCGGAAACTATGTCGTCTTCAACGTTGACCTGGAGGAATAGATAGTCGACATCGGCCTCTCCGTCGGGAGACGGCGCGACAATTGCCACCTTCGACGTGAGTGGGTGGGCCCCCCCAATCCCGTCGATCTGGCGAGGGTCTGGTGAGCCCATGATCCGACGCAGCAGGGAAGCACGCTCATCGGCACCAGTGGGCAAGTCTTCTTGCAGGAAGTAGGCCCCCTTGGACGATCCACCGCGCATGATCATGCAAGGAATGCCGTCTTCCATTGGACGAGTTTCGCAAATGTCAACAAGATTGTCGACATTCCTGGCGGGCAGGTGACAAGATCATCTGCACGAGTGGAAGCCGAGAGGATCTACGATGAAGCTTGCCCTTGCTGGTGCCGGTGCCTTTGGTCGCAAACACCTAGAGGGAATAGACGCCATCGATGGTGCCGAAGTCATGTCGGTCATCGACCCCGTGTCCAACACCGCCCGCGAGGTCGCCGAAGAATTCGGCATAGCCCACTGGGGAACCGAACTCGACGAGGCTCTGAACATTGACGAGGTGGACGCCGTAATCCTGGCCACCCCCACTCCGATGCACGCTCGCCAGTCGATTGCCTGCATGGAGGCTGGCAAGCACGTCCAAGTCGAGATCCCACTCGCCGATTCGCTTGCCGAGGCGGAAGCCGTGCTCGCTACACAGGAGCGTTCGGGCCTTGTGGCCATGGTCGGTCACACTCGGCGCTTCAACCCGTCGCATCAGTGGCTGCGCAGCAAGCTCCAGGCTGGCGAGCTCAACATCCAGCAGATGGACGTGCAGACATACTTCTTTAGGCGCACCAACACCAACGCCCTGGGACAACCTCGTTCATGGACCGATCACCTGCTTTGGCACCACGCCGCCCACACGGTGGACCTATTCGCCTACCAGGTCGGTGAGGAGATCGTAGCGGCCAATGTGCTCGAAGGCCCCCAACATCCCGAACTCGGCATCGCCATGGACATGTCGATCCAGATGAAGACCAGCGGTGGTTCGATCCTCACGCTCTCACTTTCGTTCAATAACGATGGACCGTTCGGCACATTTTTCCGCTACATCGGCGATTCCGGCACCTACATTGCCCGCTACGACGACCTCTTCACAGGGCGCGACGAACCCATCGACGTGTCTCATGTCGACGTTTCCATGAACGGCATCGAACTCCAAGACCGTGAGTTCATTGCCGCCATCCGCGAGGGCCGCGAGCCCAATAGCTCCGTCCGCCAAGTCATGAGTTGCTACAAGTGGCTCCACAAGCTTGAGCAGCAGCTTCGGAGCTGAGCTGAACCGACCACGCAAGGAATGCGTCAATGTCCAAGACCAACCCCCCATTTCGAGCCGATCATGTCGGTAGCCTGCTGCGCACGCCAACAATCCTCCAAGCTCGGGTGAACCACCAAGCTGGGCAGATCGATGCAGCTGGGCTGCGCGTAGTTGAAGACACCGAGATCGCTGCTTTGGTCAATCGTCTGGCCGAGACTGGTATCCGTAGCATCACCGACGGTGAGTTTCGCAGAGAGTGGTTCCACCTGGACTTCCTCCAGCAGCTTGGCGGTATCACAGTCGAGGGCATGATCGCGGCGACGTCCGACTCGGAAGAGACCGTTCATCAGGCGCCTCCGCGGATCACAGTGACCGGCAGACTCACTCACGACCATCCGATTCAGGTCGCCGACTATGAATTCGTCTCCAGTCACACACCGGCGGGCTGCCTCACCAAAGTCACAATCCCGTCGCCGACGATGGCGCATTTCCGGGGAGGACGCGCCGGAATAGACATCGTGTCGTACCCCTACCTCGATTCGTTTTTCGAGGATCTCGCGAAGGTATATCGGGACGAACTCGCCGCGCTCTACGCCGCCGGATGTCGCTATGTGCAACTCGACGATACCAACCTGGCGTACCTTTGCGATCCTGGCATGCGTCAAGGCGCCATCGATCGAGGGGACGACCCCAATGCGCTCCCTCAAACCTATGCGGCGCTGATCAATGCGGCCCTTGAAGGTTGCCCCGACGATCTCACGGTCTGTATTCACCTCTGTCGTGGCAACTTTCGCAGCACCTATTTTGCTAGCGGTGGGTACGAACCGGTGGCTGAAGTGTTGTTCAGCGAACTCGACGTCGACGCCTACTTCCTGGAATACGACGACGAGCGTTCCGGCGACTTCGCTCCGTTGCGATTTGTTCCCGAAGACAAGACCGTTGTGCTCGGGCTGGTGACCTCTAAGTTCCCCGAGCTCGAAGATCCTGACGACCTCAAGTCAAGGATCGATGACGCCAGTGGCTATGTCGCAATTGACCAGCTCTGTCTCAGCCCGCAGTGCGGGTTTTCTTCGACGGTTCACGGCAACGTCATGACCGAGGACCAGCAGTGGGCCAAGCTCCGACATGTCGTCGCGGTTGCAAACAACGTGTGGCGTTGAACCGGTCAGCCTGCCTGGTGGCGGGCAACGACTTCGGCGTAGACCCGGGCACTCGGCTTTGGTGTGCGCACAAAGGTCTTGAAGTCCACCTCGTGCAGCCCGAGGTGGTGGTTGTAGCCGAACACCCACTCGAAGTTGTCGAGGAGCGACCAATGGAAGTACCCGAGCAGGGGGACACCACCGTCACGAAGATCCATCAGTTGGTCGAGGGCGGGTGGAATTAGGCCAGCTCGCAGGGTGTCGTCGTCGGTCGCTACCCCGTGCTCGGTTACCAGAACTGGGACGCCGGAGCGCTCGTACGCGTAGGCCGCCGCCCCGGCCAGTGAACCGGGTTCGACGGCCGAGCCCATGTCGTTCAATGGCAGTGACGAGTCGACCTCAACGGCTCCGTCACCGTCGTACCAGCGTCGCTCATAGTTCTGTACGCCGATGAAGTCGTCGTTGGCAGCTATGTCCAGCCAGCGGTCGTAGCACTCCGCCCGCTTGCGATCACGCACGGTCGTGTCGTCGCCGACAACGCAGTCGTCGCACATGGCGATGCTGAGGCCAATTGGAAGATCAGGTACGGCCGCCTTGATAGCGGCGCGGGCCGCCTCATGTCCCGCTGCGAATCCATCGTCAAACTCCTCGAACTCAGCTGGAATCCAGACATTGGCCACCCGGTACCGATCGACGCCCGCGGCCTTTGACGCCGCGGCAAGAGTCGCTTTGTTCGCCTCGTACACGAAGTCGGGAAGCGGGATCCACGCCAGCAAGCGATGCAACTGGGGCTCGTTGAGGGTGAGACCGTAAGCGATGCGGTCACCGAATGCCTCTGTGACCCTGGCGCAGTAGGTGGCGAACCGCATCGGCGCATCGGCATCCAAGAAGCCGCCCCGAGCTCCAAACCAGTGCGGGGCGGTGAAGTGATTGTAGGTAATGACCGGAGCGAGGTCCCGCTCAAGACAGCCGTCGACGATCCGCTCATAGTGGTCGAGGGCGGCGGTGCTGAACTCTCCCGGGTTCGGCTCGATCCTGGCCCACTCCACCGAAAACCGGTAGCTGTTCAAACCCATTCCGGCGACGAGCGCGAGGTCGTCCTCCCACCGTTCGAACGAATTGCACGCCGCCCCGGACGGTTCGGCGAACACCGTCGGCTCAACGTGCTCGAGGAACCATGTGTCGCTATTGGTGTTGTTACCTTCGATCTGGTGGCCAGCGGTGGCCGCGCCCCATAGGAATGAGGCCGGGTTCGTCGAATATGTCATGGTTCCTCCTAGGCGAGCTGCCCGATCAGTTTGGGGGTGTGGGCCAGGTCACACCGACTTGTTCGGCGTGGTGACAGGCGACGCGTTGACCGCCGATCAGTCGGAGCATCGGCCGCTCGGCATGGCACTGCCCATCGGCCAACGGGCAGCGAGAGGCGAACGGGCAACCTTTGGGGTCGGGGGGCGCGGTGCTGGCCGAGCCTACGCTGAGAGCCTCACGGTGGGCGCGACGATCGATCTGCTCGGCCGGACGAGGAACCGGCGCCGCAGCGGTCAGCGCCACGCTGTACGGATGGCGGGGGCGGCTTGTCACATCCTCGACCGGGCCGGACTCCATGACTTGGCCGCGGTACAGCACCACAACTCGATGGGCGAGGAAGCGGACGACGCCGAGATCGTGAGCAATGAACAGGTACGCCAGCTTGTGCTCGTCGCGGAGATCGGCGAGCAGGTTGAGTACTTGAGCCTGGGTGGATAGATCGAGGGCGCTCACAGGTTCGTCGAGGACGAGCACGTTGGGGTCGCGAACGAGTGCGCGGGCGATGGCGATCCGCTGGCGCTGACCACCTGAGAACTGCGAAGGGAAGCGGTCAATGCTGTCACTGGGCAGCCCGACGGATTCGAGGGTTGTGATGGCGCGGGCGCGAGCGGCGTCACCTTTTATCCCGATCAGGCGCAGCGACTCAGCAAGGGTTTGCCCGATTCGCCGGGCCGGATTTAGCGACGAATACGGGTCTTGAAAAACGACGCGCAATTCGGATGCGAGGGTCCGGCGCTCCTTCAATGATGCCGTAGTGACGTCCTTGCCGTGCAGCCATATGGTGCCTGCGGTGGGCGGCTGCAAACCCAAGAGCGCCTTTCCGATCGTGGACTTGCCCGACCCCGACTCGCCGACGAGTCCGAGTGTCTCACCGGGCGCTACGTCGAAGCAGACACCATCGACCGCGGGAGGCGCCTTCATGGCTCGTCGACCCCCGCCATAACGGACGACGAGGTCGCGTACCTCAATTGCCGGAGGATTCGACTGGACGGTCGTGGTCATGGGGCCTTTGATTCCACAGCCAGTTCGGCGCCGCGGTGCTCAGGCGCCCACTGCGCGCCAGTTCGTCGGAGTTCTCCAGTTCGAATGCACAGCGACATGCCGTCTACGTGGGCGGGCTCGGGCTCGAAGGCGACGCTGCATTCGCTTGCCGCGAACTGGCAGCGGTCCGCAAAGCGGCACCCCTCCGGCCAATTGCCCGGAGGCGGCACGCTGCCGGAGATCGCAGCCAGCCGCTCGGGCTCAGGGGCATCGTCGGCGACATGTGGGTTCGCGCCGAGCAGCGCCATCGTGTAGGGGTGATACGGGTCTTCGAGCACTTCTGCCACCGTTCCGGCCTCTACGACTTGTCCGGAGTACATAACCGCGATCCGGTCGCAGATATCGGCCACCACACCGAGGTCGTGGGAGACCAGCAACACTGACATGCCCGTTTCAGCAACCAGTGCCCGCAATAGGCTCAGAATCTCGGCCTGCACAGTCACATCCAGGGCGGTGGTCGGCTCATCGGCAATCAGGAGCTTCGGCGAGCCGGTGAGCGCCAGCGCGATCGCGACCCGCTGGGCCATGCCGCCCGAGAGTTGATGCGGGTAGCACCTGAGCACCCGTTCGGCATCGACTATGCCGACCTGTCGGAGAAGCTCAAGGGCGATTCGCCGGGCCTCGCGTCTCCCCACGCCGCGAAACCGCCGAAGCGGACGGGTGAGTTGCGACTTTACGGAGAACAGCGGATCCAGCGCGACCATGGGTTCCTGGGAGATCATGGCGATCTCCCGCCCGCGGATCTTGATCGCATCCCGTTCGGGCAGACCGGCGATCTGCCTTCCCTGCCAGATGATGGAACCGCTACTCACTTCCACGCCCGCGGGAAGCAAGCCGAGGAGCGATCTGGCGGTCATCGTCTTGCCGCAGCCAGACTCACCGACCAGGCCCATAACTTCACCTTGTCGGAGATCGAAGGATATCCCGTTTACAAGGGTCGGTCCCCCCTCGACAACCACCGACAAATCGCGGACCGCGAGGGCGAGGTTGTCTGTGCCCTCAGACTGCTGTGCTGGGGAAGCGGAGATAGTTCGGCGACGCTTAGGGGGGGTGTACTCCGGGATGCCGAGGGGTCCGGCCAGCGCATCGGCCAGCGCATTCGCCGCCATGACCGTGAGCGAGAGGGCGACGCCGGGAGGAACCATCATCCACGGGGAGTTGAAAATGTTGTCGGAGGCGTCTTTGATCATGAATCCCCAGCTGGGCTGAGGTTCTCCGGGCCCGAACCCGAGAAACGCCAGACCATTGATGATCAGCAGTCCGATCGCGTAGACAATGGCTGCCTGAACGGCGATCGGGCGGGCCATGCTGGGCAGAACATGGGCAAGGTTGACCCGAATGGAGCCCATGCCGTCGACTCGGGCAGCATCAATGTACAGATGTTGTCGGCTGGACTTCGCAACCCCGATCAGTATCCGGTACAGCGCTGCCGAGACCAACAGGCCGAAGATCATCATGACGGGATAGATGCGATTGCCGATAGCCCCGATTGCCGCCAACAGGATCACCGTGGATGGCAGCGACATGATTGTCTCAGCGAAGCGACCGATGGCCTCTTCGACGCGTCCGCCTCTTTCCGCCGCGATGAGGATAAGCGGCAGACCGATGCCGAAAGCGACGACAACCATCACCGCCGACGCCTGAAGGGGTAAGGCGCCGGCGGTGAAGACTCGGCTGAACAGGTCGCGGCCCACAGCATCGGTACCGAGCCAATACTCGCTTGAGGGCCCCTGCAGCCGTGCGATCAGGTCCTGCTCCGCGACGTCGTAAGGGCGCCACCAACGAGCAGTGATCGAGGCGAGAAACATAAAGATCAGCCATCCGGCCCCGAACACTCCTCCCCACGATCGCAGGAACGCCGGAATGCGCTGATGTTTGGCTTGCCGAATGCTGCTCATCTGGTCCGCATCTTCGGATCGAGTACGGCGGTGAGAAGGTCTAGGACGAGGTTAGTAATCACCACCACTGCCGTGGACATGACCACCACGCCGATGAGGATGGGGAAGTCGTTGCCTGTTGCCCCAAACAACGCAGCTTGACCGATCCCCGGAAGGGCGAAGAGGTTTTCGATGATGACCGACCCACCGAAAAGCACGATGAACTGGACGCCAAGCGCGCCGACCACGGGCAGACTCGCCGCCCGCAGGGCATGTATGTAGCGAATTCTCCACTCTGGTGTGCCAATAGCCCGCAGGGTTGTTATGTACTCGCGTGCCAAGGCCTCTCGCATTCCGGACGCGGCCATTCGGGCCACCACGGCAGCACCGCCGATCGCGAGAGTGATAACCGGGAGGGCGAGGCTCTGTAGCCAACTCCCGACGCCCTCGCTGAACCGGCTGTATCCCGTTGCTGGCAGAAGGTCGAGCCGAATCGCGAAGAAGTAGACGAGCACCACACCAAGCCAGAACGAGGGAATTGAGAGCGAGAAACCAGAAAACGCGTTGACAGCCTTGGCCGTACCGCGGCCGCGTACTGCGGCTACTACCCCAAGTGCGGTGCCAACGATGCCCGCGAGCAATGTGGCCAGAACCGAGATCGAAGCTGTGACCGGCAGCCGATCTGAGAGCTGGTCCCTGACATCTCCGCGGTTGATGAGGGACTGACCGAAATCGAGCCGCACCATCTTTCCGAGGTCGTCTGCGTATTGAGTCAGGAGGGGTCGATTCCAGCCAAGGCGCTCGTTTTCGACCTCGACCTCTTCGGGGGTGGCCCCCATCCCGAGTCGAACGGCACCGGGGCTGTTGTCGGTACTGTGAACGAGGAGGAATGTAAGCGTGAAGGCTGCCCAGATGGTTCCGACGCCGATAGCAAGCCGTTTTGCTATGTACAACGGCATGGTTCCGGATCCCCCAATATTCTGAGCAGGCCAACGGCCTGGATGGAGCAAGAGGGGCTCGCCGACCTCTGCCGGCGAACCCCTCCTCGTCAGCTCAATTTAGGCATCAGCCCACCGGTTCGACATCAGCCATGACGACGATGCCCGAGATGCCCCCGAACGGCACTCCCTGGATGGAGTCGGGATTGTAGCCAGCGTATGTGAAGGTCTCGTAGAGGCCAATCCACCAGCCCTCGTCGACCAGTGCGTTGTTCAGCGCTACCAGGGCTTCTGGGTTGCCACCCAGCGCCGGGCCCAGCACTGAGCTGATTGCCTCACTCTCGGCGCCCTGGGTGTTCATGAAGCCACTGGTCACAGGACCTGCGACGAATCCGGCGGGCCGGAGGCCGAGACCCCACTCGTTGATGATGATGGCAGTCGTATTGACGGAAGCGAAGAGCTCGCCGGTGTTGGTGACGGCCGGGAAGTTCAGGGTGACCCCCAACTCTTCCTGCCACATCCGCTGGATGGCGAGCTCAACATCGGTCGGCTCGCCGAGCACCACCTTGTCGACTTCGAAGCCGTCCTCGAGACCGACCGATGCCAACAGCTCGCGGGCTCGGTCGGGGTCGTAGGCGTACCGCTCATTCAACGTCGGGTCGAATCCGACAGCCTGCTCGGGGAAGTACTGCACAGTCGGCCGGGCGCCAGGCCGCAGTGCATCAACGATGGTCTGACGATCGATCGCCAGCGACAGAGCGTGGCGGGTCTCCACAAATCCGAAGGCGGGCACTCGCTCACCAGTCTTGTCGAGCACGTTCACAGCCGCGACGGTTCCCCCAATCTTGGCAAGGGCACCTTCCGACTCCAGTTGGTTGATCTGGTTTGGTTCGATCTTGATCGCCAGGTCGGCCTCCCCGGAGAGGACGGCGTTTGCCCGGGCCTGCGCGTCGGTGATGATGTTGAAGATGATCGTGTCATAGGCGTAGGCATCGGCATTCCAGTGGTCAGCCCACTTGCGGAGGACATAGGTGGCTCCACGGGTGCTCGCGTCAAGGTCGAGGCGGTACGGGCCAGAGCCTTCTGGTGCTGTCTCGAGGGTGGTGCTGTCGGCCGCACCGTTGGGTCCGACGATCGCACCGACGTTGTCGGCGAGGAATTCGTGGCCGTTTGCAATTCCTTGCTCGAACGCCCAGTGAATCGTGACTTCGTACGGCCCGTTGACGACGACATCGGCGATCTCGCCTTCCTGGCCCTCTCCGAAGAGGCTATACGACCGCAGATCTTCCTCAAGCCGTCGATCCAAATTGGCCTTCACCAGCTCTGCGTCAAGAGGACTGCCGTCATCGAAGACTAAGTCTTCGCGAAGCGAAAACGTCAGCTGCGTCGCCTCCTCGTTGGTCGCGAATTCGGTGACGATGTTCGGCACGATCTCGCCGTCGCTAGTCGTAACAAAGAGTGAGTCGTACAGCAGACTGTGGAACGGGAATTGGGACAGTGCGTAGGCCTGAGGGTTGTATGTCGCCGGCGAGTAATCGGATTCAAGGGCCACCGTGAGCGTTAGACCTCCGCTGGACGGGGCCGCATCGCCGGAATCGCCGCTGTCGTCGCCGGACGGGGCCGCATCGCCGGAATCGGCAACTGAGTCCCCTGCCCCGGGGCTGGCATCGTCGTCATTATCCCCACAGGCAGCGGTGACCAGCACGAGAGCGAGCAAGACTGCCAGAAGCCTCAAAAGTCGGCTGGATTGTTTCATCGTGTATCGACCCCCTCAGAGTCCACCCGCACATGCGGGCGTGTCAAGGGACGCACATCGCCCCACGGGGGAACGTACCAACGTCTACATCATCAGCAAAGCGGAAACTGCTGATACTCGATATCGGCTCTAGTTATTGGAAGAGGAGTTGATTTCGAGCAGTTTTTTCTCTATGCGTTGGCCAGCCTGACCTATCAATTCTCGGAACCACGCGTGACCGGGATCGTTCTGAAGTGACGGGTGCCACCAGAATGACTCAGCGAGTGGAACGACATCGAATGGACACTCGAGGAATCGGAACCGCTCAGCCGGGGCGATCTGTCGGGCCAAGCCCTCTTGGATTACGGCAATGGAATCGGTTCCCTGAACGTACAACGGCAAGGGCACGAACCCCTCCACTACGACTCTGACCCTCATGTCCACACCAAGCAATTGAAGTTGGCGAACTGGAGGTACCGGCGAGTCCTCGCGGTGAAAGGCCGTTACCCATTCCAATTCGCTTAGTTCGTCAAGTGTGACCTGTTCTCCGACCTTTGGGTTGTCGATGTCTACCAAAAGAACCCAACGATCCTCATAGGCCTTGAAGTGTGGAATGCCCTCGATGAGGCCCACAGGAAGAACAAAGCCATCCACATTCCTCACCGCCGTTGCGGCGGTGGCAATCAATTCGTCGTTCAAAGGTCGGAACCGGAGACGAGCGTGAGGGGCTGCTGACTCCAGCTCAGCCGCGATTGCACGGCCCAGCAAGAGCTGTCCGTAGTCGGACACCGCAATTGTGAACTCCCGGGTAGATCGGGCACTGTCAAAAGTTGAACGCGTCTCGTAAAGACGTCCGACGTCGGCGAGCAGGACCGCGACGCGAGTCTTGAGCTGAGCGGCCAACGGGGTTAACTCGTATCGATTTCCCACCCGGACAAGCAGCTCGTCATCGAACTGGCGGCGCAGCCGCTGAAGTGAGCCGGACAAAGCCGGCTGGCTGCGCAGAAGTCGGCCGGCGGCCCGGGTCACGCTCTGCTCACGCAACAGAGCGTCCAAAGCGATGAGAAGATTGAGGTCAAGGACGTTGAGATCGGTGGCCGGCTCATTGCCTTCGTCGGTTCTCACCGAAATCCTCCCCTATAGCTCAAACCAATGGCACATATTATCAGTTTCACCTTCGCTGATGTATGCCACTTGAGTACTGTTCGCCAAGCAAAGACAAGTCAGTTTCCGCATTTGCAGGGGAAAGTCGAATGGCAGCAGTTGAACCGGCCCTAGTGGTGACCGCTACCGGCCAGGCGCACGGCATCCACGACGCACTCGGCGGCCACGAGCGGTACATGACAGCACTCGAATCATTCCTCGCCGCCCTGTGATCACTTCGAACGACCGATGTTTCGCGAATCGAGGACAACGATGACCATGCCCACCGAGCTCCCGACCAACCAGTGGTTCGTCATCGCCTCCGTCGACGAGCTCGGTGACGGCCCGCTGGCACGCACCGTGTGCGGCGAGAACATCGTTTTGTTCCGGGACGCCGAGGGAACCCTGGCGGCGCTCGTCGACCGATGCCCTCATCGGAATTACCCCCTGTCACTCGGCCAGGTCGTCGATGGGCAGCTGCAATGCGGCTACCACGGACTGACGTTCTCGTCGTCCGGCACGTGCGTCTGGGCCCCGAACCAGTCGAGAATTCCCTCGAGCGCCTCAGTTGCCTCGTACCCCCTTTGTCAGACCGGGCCGTGGATCTGGGTGTGGATCGGGGATCCCACGCACCCAGGAGTGGCAGCGCCGCCGGTCCTTCCATGGCTCAGCGAGCCTGGCTGGGCAGTACTCCACGGTATGGAACCGATCGCCGCTCGCTACGGGCTGTTGGTCGACAACTTGCTCGATCTGTCGCACGAGACCTTCCTCCATGCCGGCTACATCGGAACCCGCGAAGTCGCAGCGACGCCGATCGAGACCGAGGTCGATGACGCGACCGGGACCGTCAGGGTCAGCCGCCGCATGGCGGCGGTCGAGTGTCCCAAGTTCTACTCCGAGACCACGGGAATGACGTCGCCGATCGATCGCTGGCAGGACATCGAATACCGCCCGATTTGCCAGTACGTCCTGCACTCTCGGATCGCACCGGCGGGAGTCGCCCCGGCCCTCGACGGCAGCGACCCCGATGCCGCTCATCTGAAGATCTTGTACGCCATCACTCCGTCCACGGCAGGGACCACCCTCGACTTCTGGGCGTTGTGTCGCAACTTCTCGGTTGACGACGAGGGGGTCGACGAGGCGATGGCCGACATGCAGCGCACGGTGGTTCTCCAGGACGTGGAAGCACTAGCGCACGTGGAACGGGTGCTCGGGCAAAGCGACGTGGTGACCGAGGTCAGCCTTAAGATCGATTCCGGTGCGCTCGCAGCTCGACGGGTCATCGGACGCCAGCTCGAAGCCGAACCATCCACAGCGAAGTGACGCGCACGGTGCTCGAGCTTGGCGTCGGTGGCGCCGATGTTCTCGAAGACGGCGTTCATGTCCGCGCCCTCGGCTTCAGGGGTGAAGCTGATGACCTGCTGGCTTCCATCGAAGGGGCGGGCTCATGACAAACAACCGGCCGAACGTGTTGATGATCGTGGCCGACCAGCTACGAGCCGACGCAGTCGGCGCGTTCGGTGCCGACTTCGCCAGTACGCCGAACATCGATGCCCTGGCAGAGCGAGGGACCCGCTTCACGAATTGCTTCACCCAGCATCCCGTGTGTTCGCCGAGCCGGGCGTCGTTTCTGACCGGTTGGTATCCGCACACGCGGGGGCACCGCAGCCTCACCCATCTGTTGCGCCCCGACGACCCGAATGTCTTGAAGTCGTTCAAGCAGCGTGGCTACCACGTCGTCCATGTCGGTGAGCGTGGCGACACCTGGGCACCTGGCGCCACCGAGGAGAGCTGTCACGAATACGGCTGGGCAACGCCGCCGGACACCCCAATGATGGCCCCCAAGGGGCAGATGCATCCCGACTGGCCGATGTCGAGAGCGTTCTACATCGGCAAGGTCGACGACGAGCACGACCACGATTTCGACGAGGCGTGCACCCGAACCGCCGAGGCGTGGCTGGCCGAGCGACCTCATGACCGGCCGTGGCTGCTCTACGTGCCCATGATCTTCCCGCACTGCCCGTTCGCGGCGACTGAGCCTTGGTACTCGATGCACGACCGCGCCGCGCTGCCGCAGCGGGCGGGGCATGTGCAGTCGGGTCACGAACCGGCGTTCATGCAGAACGTTCGCGACACCTACGGGCTCGGCCGCCTCTCCGACGAGGAGTGGCGCGAGATCGCGGCGGTCTATCACGGCATGGTCTCCCGGCTCGACTCACAGTTCGGCCGCATACTCGCAGCGGCCGGCGACGACCTCGAGAGCACCGTGGTGGTCTTCTTCAGCGACCACGGCGAGTACCTGGGGGACTACGACCTGATCGAGAAGTGGCCCTCCGGCATGCACGACTGCCTCACCCGAGATCCGCTGGTGATGGCCGGACCCGGCATCGCCGAAGGACGCGCTGTCGACGCGATGGTCGAGCTGATCGACATTGTCCCCACGCTCTACGATCTCGCTGGTTTCGAGCCCGACTACACCCATTTCGGGCGCAGCCTCGTTCCGGTGCTTCGAGATCCGGACGTCGGGCACCGGGAGTACGCGTTCACCGAGGGCGGCTTCCTCGTCGAAGAACACGGCCAGCTGGAGAACCCGGGCTTTCCGTACGACCTCAAAGGCAAGGCGCAACACGAACGACCCGAGACGGTCGGCAAGGCGGTGGCCATCCGCTCGACGGAGTGGACCTATGTGTGGCGCCTGTACGAGCCGCCAGAGCTCTATGACCGGCGCGCCGACCCTCAGGAGCTGCACAATCTCGCAGGCCAGCCCGAGCACGCCGAGCTCGAAGCGACGCTGAGCGCCGAGCTGTTGCGGTGGATGGTCGCGACCGCCGACGTGATGCCGTGGGATGACAATCCCCGATTTCCGCAGGTCGACCTGCCTCAGCCGGCGGGCTCCCGGTCGATGGAGGCAGGATGACTCGGCGCCCGAACATCGTCGTCGTCTTGACCGACGACCACGCTGGGCAGTCGATCGGGTGCTTGGGTGCCATGGGCTCGGTCTGAAGGCGCGGAACAGTCACGACGAAATGCGAAGACGATGTGCGATGTGGTGAGTCGGGCCGTGAACAGCATGCCGGAGCGCGAACGGGGAGAGGTGCTGGCAGCGCTTGCGGAGGATGCTGCTGCGGCCGCCTCAGCGTCGCCACGCATAGCCCCGGGGTTCGAAGCGATGGCGCCGAGCGACCGCGCCGGCGGACGAACCCGTTTAGTGACGGTCGGTGTGGCCGGTGGGCCTGTCATCAGCAATCCGAGCCGCGTCGGTGTCTGCACCGCAATCATCCATGCGGACCGCATGTATGTCGTCGATCTCGGTGTCGGCTCGCTCAACCGTTTGGCAGCACTCGGTCAGCGTGAGAACGGCGGCGATTCCAGCAACACCTTCCTGTCGCTCCGGGCACTGTTCTTCACGCACATGCACAGTGATCATTGCGTGGACTGGCCGGCCCTCTACGCCACGGGGACCATGATGGCGAACAAAGCGACCGACCCAGTTCAGGTGTTCGGTCCTGGACGCCGAGACACGCTCCCCCGAGTGTTCCCGCCGCACCGGCCCGAACCCTCGGTGATCGAGCCGGACGACCCGACGCCGGGGATCGAAGGCATGACCAGGTATCTGCGAAAGGCATTCGCGGCAGACTTCAACGATCGGGCGCGAGACAGCAACTTCAAGATTCCCGACGACTGGTTCGATGTCCACGACATCGACCACTCGCCACACTGGACGGTCGATCCGGCTGGCATCCCGCCCCGGTTGTCGGGCCCAATCGAGGTTTGGGAGGACGGCGACGTGCGCGTGACGGCGACGCTCGTCGATCACCACCCGACGGCTCCTGCATACGGCTTCCGGTTCGACACTCCTGACGGGTCGATCGTGGTCTCCGGTGACACGACGGTTTCGGAGAATCTGATCGACCTCGCGCATGGGGCGGACTACTTGGTGCACGAGGTCATCGATCCGGCCTTTGCCGACCGGCTCGCGTCGATTCTCCCGCCCGATGTCGGTCCGGCAGTGCGCGAACACCTGCTGACTGCGCACACCACCGTCGAGCAGGTTGGTCGAGACGTCGCCGAGCCGGCCGGCGTTCGCAACCTGGTGTTGTCCCACATCGTGCCGTCGACGACCCCGGCGGATGTGCTCGCCGCCGCTCAGGACGGCTACTCCGGGCGCCTGATCATCGGCGAGGGCATGCTGGAACTCAGTGTCTGAAGGGTCTGACGAGGATCGTCTCGCCCTGGGAGGCGGTCTGGCCGATCTCCACCGGTGGAGCATTTCGGAGGACCGGCGGGTCTGGCGCCAGCGCCTGGCCCAGCAAGAGCTGTCCGTAGGTTGAGATCGGTGGCCGGCTCATTGCCTCCGTCGGTTCTCACCGAAATCCTCCCCTATAACTCAAACCAATGGCACGTATTATCAGTTTCACCTTCGCTGATGAATGCCACTTGAGTACTGTTCGCCAAGCAAAGACAAGTCAGTTTTCGCATTTGCAGGGGAAAGTCGAATGGCAGCAGTTGAAACGGCCCTAGTGGTGGGCGCGGGCAGCGCAGGATGTGTCGTCGCCGCAGTCCTAGCCAGAGACGGCGTCGATGTAGACATAGTGGAAATCCAGAACGACGTGACCGCACTTGGCTCAGGTATCACCATCCAAGGCAACGCATTGCGAGTGCTCCGAGAGATCGGTGCCTGGGAAGCAGCATCAGACGCCGGCTACGCATTCGACACCACCGGGATCCGCATACCCGACGGCACCCTTGTGGCGGAACTCGATGACATCAAGACTGGTGGCCCGGATCTCCCGGCGACCCTCGGAATGGAACGGAGGCACCTAGCTGAGATTCTCGTCGACACCGCGTCGGCAGCCGGCGCAACGCTGAGTTTCGGTATGACGGTAGCCAACTTCGATGACGAAGGCGCGGGGGTTGATGTGACATTCAGCGACGGGACTAACCGCCGCTACGACCTTGTAATCGGAGCCGACGGTGTCAAGTCGACGGTGCGGGACATGATCGGGATCACTACCAGGCCCGAGCCCACCGGTATGGGAATCTTCCGAGTCTTCACGAGCCGACCAGACTCGGTAGAGCGCACCGACCTCTGTTACGCGGGTCCCGCCTACATCGCCGGCTACTGCCCAACTGGTGAGGATTCCCTGTACGCCTACATCGTGGAACCGATGCAAGATCGCGAAGAGATGCCGCCAGAAGACCAGCTCGCCTATATGCGCGAGCTTTCCGGGGCCTACCAAGGACCGTGGGAGGACATTCGCGAGCTGATGATCGACCCAGCGACCGTCCACTACACCTGGTTCGAGAAAATGATCCTCGAACCGCCCTGGTGGCGCGGCCGCGTAGTCCTGATCGGCGATGCTGCCCATACCTGCCCGCCGACGATTGCGCAGGGTGCCGCACAGGCCATGGAGGACGCGTTAGTCCTAGGCGAGAGTTTGCTGGCCCACAGTGATCTCGCGTCCGCGCTCGACGCATTCATGGATCGCCGTTACGACCGGGCCAAGACCGTGGTGGATGCGTCGGTACAAGTGGGGCAGTGGATGATCGACGATGACCCCGACGCAGACATCCCTGGACTATTCATGCGAACGCTCGGCGCGCTATGCGAGCCGGCCTGACCATCTCGGAGCCGGAAGTACTTATGACAGAACGATTGATAACCCACCTCCGCCACGTCGACCTCGCGGTGTCCAACTACGCGGAGCAGCGGAATTTCTACCTCGACACCTGGGGCCTCAGCGAGGTCGCCACCGACGGCAACTTGTCCTATTTGGCCGCAGAAGGCTCACCTGAACCCTTTGTCGTGCGGCTGCGGGAGGCCGACGACAAGCGGATCGACCTCATCAGCCTGGGCGCCGCAGATCGCGCCGCGGTCGACCGGCTCGCGTCCTTGCTCGGCAGCGCCAATGTTCAGCTGGTGACCGAGCCCAGGGATTTGACGACCTACGGCGGCGGGTACGGCTTCCGATTCTTCGACGGCGACGGACGAACGCTCGAGGTCTGCTGCGAAGTCGAGGAGCACGAAGCCCGCGAGATCGAGCCGATGGAGGCGATCCCGCGATCGCTGTCACACGTCGTTATCAACTCGGCCGATCCGGAAAGCACGGTCGCTTGGTACATGCAGCACCTCGGAATGGCGATCAGCGACCAGCTGACGATGCCTGGCATGGGCGACCTGATGTGGTTTCTGCGTTGCAGCCCCTGGCATCACACCTTCGCGGTCGTCCGCGGCCCGCATGCGTCTCTCCATCACCTTTCATTCGAGATGCGTGGTGTGGAGGAGAACATGATGGCGACGGGCCGGGTGATGCGGGCTGGCATCGAGCGCATCTGGGGGCCCGGCAAGCACAAGGCCGGCGACAACATGTTCAACTATTTCATCGATCCGGCTGGCAACACAATGGAGTACACGACCGAACTCGAGTTGGTGGACGAGGCCACCTGGGTACCCCACAAGTACCCGATAGTCGAGCCCATGGTCGCCGACCAATGGGGAACCGCCAACCCAATGGGCCCCGACATTGCGCAAAAGAGCCACAACGACCCGGACCGAGGGCTCTATGTCCCTCCGCCAGTCTGACAAACGCCTTTCCGAGTTTCGGCATGGTGCAGACCTCTCAGTTGCGAGATTCCCCATCGAAAGGAATTGATGGCTCCCACGCAAGTTCCCATGTCCAAGCGCTTCGAAGGTCGATCTGTTCTCGTTACGGGGGCAGGCACCGGCTTCGGTGCCGAGATTGCCGTGCGGGCCGCCCAGGAGGGGGCCCGGGTCGTCGGCGTGCACTACCGGAACTCGATGGAGGGCGCTAAGCGCACCGTTGAGCGGGTACAGGCGACAGGCAGTTCTGCGCTGCTCCTGCAAGCCGATATCTCGGATTGGAATCAGGTTCGGGCCATGGCGGAGAGGTCCTTTGCTGAGATCGAGACCATCGACACCCTGGTCAACAACGTGGGTGATGTGGCCCGAGAGCAGATGTCCTGGCGCGATGTCACTGAAGCCTCGATCGATCACGTCATCGACGTCGATGTGAAGGGAACGATGTTCTGCATTCATGAGTTTGGTACGCGGATGCTCGAACAAGGCCACGGCAACATAGTCAACATCGGGTCGACGGTCGTGGTTCGCGGCAGCGCTCGAGCTCCGCAGTACGCCGCGGCCAAATATGCCTTGATCGGGCTCACAAAGTCCTACGCCCATGCGTTTGCCCCCACCGTCCGTATCAACACTTTCGCCCCGGGCTTCATCGAGACCGAAGCAACTCTCGGCCGAGAGGACTGGAAGAGCGGTCGAGCGGAGGAACTGCGCTCCATGACCCCCATGAACCACATCCCAGGGCCAGCCGAGATTGCTGGGGCTGCGCTGTTCCTCGCCACCGACGACGCCAACCACATTACGGGCGCGTACATGCTGGCTGATGGAGGCTTCAACATGGTAGGTGCGTAGGTGACTGGTGCCGCCGGGTCGCTAAGGGCGGTCGTGTTCGCCGTGCACGGCAGCCGTCGCGTCGGTCGTCTCGAAGGCGATACCGTCGTCGATGCGGGGCCGGCTTCCGAGCGCGGCTTCATTCCAACCACCGAGGCCTGGAACCAGCTCCGCAGTGCCGATGGCCCGAATTACCCCTTCGACAACGTGGCGCTCGACGCGCCAGTCCGACCAGCCAAGATCCTCGCCATTGGGATCAACTACCGCGACCACGCAGAAGAATCGAATAACGAGGAACCCGAAGAACCAGTTGTGTTCGCGAAATTCCCATCGTCGGTGATCGGGCACGGACAAACCATCATCGTGCCCCAAGAAGAGACCCGTCCCGACTGGGAGGGTGAGATGGGTATTGTGATCGGCCGATCGGCATACCGCGCCAACGCCGCCAGCGCACGGACAGCAATCGGAGCCATCACGGCAGTGAACGACGTCTCGGGCCGTCGGGCCCAACTCGAGACCCCCCTCAAGCAGTTCACCTTGGGCAAGAGCTTTGACACCTTCACCCCCATGGGGCCATGCCTCGTCGACTCCACCGACATTGACCTTGACGATCTCGAGGTCACAACGGTAGTGAGCGGTGTCAGGAAACAGCACTCCTCAACGAGCAAGATGATCTACTCGGCTGTCGAGCTAGTGGAATACCTTTCCCGCGGGGTGACGCTCGAGCCCGGCGACGTCATCGCCACCGGTACACCAGCGGGCGTGGGAAACCGCGAAAGCCCCCCTCGATACCTCCGCGAGGGTGACATCGTCGAAGTCTCGGTGTCACACATGGGTACGCTGCGCAATGCAGTCAAGATGGAGTCGGAGTCATGATCGCGCGCCCGATTGAACGTTTCCGGCCAGCCGAGCTCAACGAAGCCCAGCAACGTCTCTACGACGAGCTCACCACCGGCTTAAGGTCGCGCGACCCGCAGTACTTCTCGATTGTCAATGCTGACGGTGGATTGGAAGGACCTTTCAATGCCTTCCTGCTCCAACCGGCTCTAGGAACTGCCCTCCAAGCGGTTGGTGCAGCGATCCGCTACGAAACAGAGTTGACCGATCGGACTCGGGAGCTCGCCATACTCGTGGTCGCAGCCGCATGGAAATCCGAGTTCGAGCGGCACGCGCACGAGCCAATCGCACGAGCAGCGGGTGTCACAAATGCTGAGATCACCGCGATCCGTGAGGGCAACGACTCTACAGCGGTGTGGCCCGACGCAAACGACCGGACGGTGGTTCAGGCAGTGCGCTCGCTCCACGAATGTGGCGATTTCGACGACGAGCTCTACGACCGCGTCGTAGCTGCTCTCGGCCTCCCGGGGCTGTTCGAGCTGATGACCCTCGTCGGCTACTACGCCACCCTCGCCATGCAACTTAGAGTCCTCCGGGTCGCACTTCCCCAAGATTTGAATTGTTCCAATTGAAAGGCCGGAGATTTCCATGAAACTCGCAACTTTCAACAACGGAAGAGTCGGCCGCATCGAGGATGATCTAATGGTCGAACTCGAATGCGGAACAACTCGCGAGTACTTCGAGCGAGCTGGTGACGTTCGCGAGACCGGCGAACGCATCGCCATGAGCGAAGTTCGCCTTGAAGCGCCGATCGTGCCCAAGAAGTTCTTCCACACCGCGGGCAACTTCCTCGACCACCACGAGGAGCTCGCTGCCGTTGACTGGTCACATCCCGTCCACAAAGGGATCGTCTTTTTTCAAAATGTCGACGCGATCATCGGACCTGACGATGCAATCGTGTATCCCGAGGGTCTCACCAATGAGGTCGACTACGAGCTCGAACTAGCCATCATCATCGGCAAGCAAGGACGTTGGTTCAGCGCCGAGGAGGCTGTTGACCACATCGCTGGGTACATGGTGTTCAACGACATCACAGCTCGTGACATCCAGCGCCGAGAGATGGAGTCTGGAGTCTTCTCGTTCTCAAAGGCGATCGAGACGTTCTGCCCCATTGGGCCCTACATCGTCACCGCCGACGAAATCGATAACGCCCAGAACCTGGCCATGGAACTACGCGTCAACGGAGATGTCCGTCAGAAGGGCCATACGAAACAGATGCGCATCGACATCCCCCACCTCGTCGCTTACCACTCGCCCCAGGGTTACTCAGCTGGCGACATCATCACGACGGGGACGATCTCCGGCGTCGCCGCCGTGCAGCCCAATCCCTTCGACTACTACCTCCGGCCCGGAGATCAGATCGAGGCCGAGATAGAAGCCGTAGGCATCTTGCGCAATCACGTAGTTCGGTGGAGCGCAGCACACGACACAGAGCCCTACACCATGGACCTGTACACACCGACCGACAGTTGACACACTCGACTACCAAGGAATGGAACCAAACCCATGTCCATCATCATCACTGGAGGCCAAATATTCGACGGGACCGGATCGGCGGCGACCCCGGGTGAAATAGTCATTGATGGCGACCGGATCACCGAGGTCCGATCCGGCCACCACCCAGACCACCACGACGGCCACGAGATTGTTGATGCAACCGGCTGCACCGTCATGCCTGGGCTCGTCGAATCGCACGCTCATATCACGTTTCCGTCAGCCGTCGGCCATATAGACCCATCTTTCAATCCTCCGCTCGATGTCTCCTTCTTTGAGAAAATCGAAGGATTCCCTTCGGAACTCGCCCGCGCCGAGCGAAACGCCGGCATTCTCCTCGACGCCGGATTTACATCCGCCTACTCCGCGGGATCTCTCATTCCGATGCCCACCGAGGTTGCCCTCCGAGACAAGCTAGATGCCGGCGTCATCCCCGGCCCGCGGTTCAAGGCTTGTGCGGCAGAGCGAGATGCCGTGCCCCGAGGTCCAGTCGACAGGCCGGAGGACTGGGATAAGCCGGCAGCGCTCGCAGACTGGGTTCGGTCCCACGCTGAGCAGGGTTTCGACTCGATCAAGCTGCTCCTCAGCAATGACGACGTCTTCGTCAAAGGCGGCAACCAGATCACCCAGTACTCTGAGGACCAGGCGAAGGCCGCTGGAGAAACTGCTCGTGAGTACGGCGTCTGGCTTGCCGCGCATTGTCAGGCCGCAGAGTCGGTGAAGCTCGCCGTCCGCCACGGCTTTCGGTCGATCTACCACTGCACATATGCAGACGAAGAGGCACTCGACATGCTCGAAGAGGCCAAAGACGAGGTGTTCGTCTCGCCGGCGCCGGGGATCATTTGGGCAAACATCCACGCCGGGGAGGAGTACGGGATCGACCGGGCCATGGCAGAGCAGATGGGCTCAGTGGCATGCCTCGACCACATGCGTGAGCTCTATCCGAAAATGCGAGCCCGTGGCATCAGGGTGCTACCCGGTGGCGACTACGGCTTTCCAAACAACCCCATCGGCAAGAACGCACACGACCTAACCCTCTTCGTGACCGAGCTCGGCTACACGGAAACAGAGACACTGGTAGCAGCGACGAAGCTCGGTGGCGAGCTGATGGGCATGGGTGATGAGCTGGGATTGCTGGCCGAGAACTACCTGGCCGACGTGCTCGTCGTCGAAGGCGACCCCGTCGCCGACATCACCGTACTCGAGGAACCCAAGAGGATCGTGGCGATCATGCAGGGCGGCCGATTCCACAAGCAACCCGCGGCGCGCTAGCGACATGATCGCTGTCCACCATGCGATCACCTACGCGTCAGTCATGGGCTTTCGGCCGCTGGCGCTGGACCTGTACGTCCCAGAGGAGCCCCGAGCAGTCTGCGTCTACCTGCACGGCGGGGGCTGGCGCCGGGGGTCGCGGCGCGACGGGCCAGGGCACATGACCGGACCCGGTGAGGAGTTCCTCGAGAGGATGGCGGAGCGCCAGCTTGCCGTTGCTGCCTGTGACTACCGGCTAAGCGGCGAGGCCATATTTCCTGCCCAGCTCGAGGATGTGATTGCTGCGTGTCGCTTTGTCACCTCCGATCTCGGTGTTTACGGGGTCTCCGAGATTCCGCTCACGCTCTGGGGTCTGTCCTCAGGTGCCCACCTGGCCGCACTCGCTGCTCTCAACCCACGCCTCGACGTCGAGGTGGCCGCCGTAACCTGTTGGTCCGCCCCCTCCGACATTGCTCGACATCAAGATGATCTTGAAGCGGTGGGGGGCCCCGTCGACCGGGGACCGGGCTCGCGTGAGGCTCAGTTGTTGGGGGGTGTGGTGGACGAGCTTCCCGATGCGGCCAGGAATGCAAGCCCCGTCCATCACATTCGAGCCACGTCGACACGTTTCGAGCTCGTGCATGGCACCAACGATGTTCATGTGCCCGTTGCGCAGAGCAAGCGCTTTGCCGCCGCGCTGGAAGGGACGGGGACATCGGCTACTTTGGTGCTGGTCGAAGGTGGCGATCACTTCTACAAGGAGATCGAACGCGATCGCTTATCAGAACTGGTGGATACCTCGATCGACTTTCTGATCGACAACTTTTCGTGAGCGCTTTATCGGGACAGCGAATTGCAGTCGTCGGAGGGGGGCAGATAGGTGCCAGCTGGTCGGCTCTCTTCGCTCATTACGGGGCTGCCGTCACCTTGTGGGATCCGGTGACCAAAACGTACGAGATCGCAGACAAACGGATCAGGCGAGCACGGTCTCAGCTTGCCGAAATCTGCCCGGCCGTCGAGGCCGGCTCTGTCGAGTTTGCCGATGACTTTGCTGAAGCCTTGTCGGGTGCATCGCTAATCCAGGAGAACGCACCCGAATCCATCCAGACCAAAAGGCACCTGTACGAAGACATCGAGGCCGTTGTCGCCGACACGGCGATCATTGCATCGTCGACCTCATCGCTGCGGTGGAGCGACTTATCACCTGGCCTTCGAGTCTCGGACCGATTCGTCACAGCACACCCCTTCCACCCACCGCACCTCGTACCCCTCGTTGAGATATATGGAATCGACCCGTCTACCTGCGATCGAGTCGAAGCAATCTACCGAACAACAGATCGTGTCACGGTCCGGCTGAAAAAAGACGCTGTAGGGCACATCGCAAACCGGTTGGCGTCTGCCCTGTACCGTGAGGCAGTTCACATCGTGGCGGAAGAGATCGCCGACGTCGAAGCCGTCGACACTGCTCTCATCAACGGACCCGGACTGCGTTGGGCTGCGGTCGGCGTCCACATGGGTTACCACTTAGGTGGGGGAGACGGTGGGTTGGCCTCTTATCTTGACGCCCTGGGGCCGAGCCAAGAGCGTCGATGGGCAGACCTCGGTAAACCAGCGCTCGACCAGTCAACAAAGGCCGCTCTCGTAGCTGGCGTTCAAGCAGCAGCCGCTGGTCGCGATGTGCCAATGCTTGAGGCCGAACGCGATCGCCTTCTAATTGATTCGGCTCGCAAACGTCTCGGGCGTACCTTCGACGAATCGACCTGAAGGCCTGAACGGCTCGCCCGCTATGCCGGTTCGATGCTGAGGGGCAGGGAATCGAGCCCGCGCAGTGAATTGTTGAGGCGCGGAATGGGTTCCCCATTCGGTTCAATCAATCGCACGCGATCGCGAAGAGCTGTGAAGACGGCCTCCCCCTCCATGCGGGCGATAACCATGCCGACGCAGGTGTGAATTCCGATGCCGTAGCCCAAGTGCCCGGTAAGCCGCCGTGTGACATCGAATCCATCGGGGTTGTTCCACCGACGTGGATCGCGGTTGGCACCTGCGAACAATATGAGCACTTTCTGATCTCCGGCGATCTCCAAATCGCCAACAGTGGTGGACCCCGTCGTCGTGCGGAAGAACCCAATGACCGGGCAATCGCGGCGTATGGTCTCCTCGAAAGCAGCGCGTGCAAGTAGAGGATTCTCACGCACGAGCAGCCACTGGTCGGGCTCCGTCGCCAGGTTGTTGAGCGCGAATGCAATTCCGCTGACCGTGGTATCGACCCCTGCCGACAGGAACGAGCGCACCAGCATCGCTCCATCATCAGGAGTCAAACCGGCCGCCTCGGCGGCGTCGTGGATCGCCGCGCCTATTCCTCCTGACTGGAGCGCATCGCGTGCACATGTCGCCGCGACCCAGGCGATCGTCTTTTCTGCATTCGCCATGGCAGTGCGGAAGCGTTGGTTCTCGACACCGTTGCCGTTGAAGACCAGGGATCCGTAGTCGAGTAGCCGTTGTCGCGTCTCGTCGTTTACCTCAATCCCGAACGCCCGCGGAAACACCTCTGTGGGAAACACCTCGGCCAAGTCTCGAACGCCATCGAATTGCCTGCGATCGATCAACTCGTCGACTATCCGGCCAGCTGCCTTAGCGAATGCGCTTTCGAGTGATCGCAGTGCCTTGGGGGTCATCGTGCCCGCTACCACCTTCCGGTTGCGAGTGTGCTCGGGAGGGTCTGCTTCGACGAGAATGCTCGGTCGGCGCCATGATTGGTCGACGGCTAGGTCGGCCAGCCCCACGCCCCGACTCGACGAGAACTTCTCGTGATTGCGCAGCGCTGCCACTACGTCGTCATGTCGAGCGATCGCCCAGATTCCGTATCGGTCGAGCCAGACCGCGTGACCGGCATCCCGGATCAAGGTCAAGTCATCCCACGGTTCTGCGAGAAACTCGTCGCTGTACGGATCGACCCTTGATGCGGTGTGGCTGATCATCGCCCTCCCTCCGGCGCCGACCGTATACGGATTCCCATGGCATCAGCACAACAGATGACCGTTATCAGGGGATTCAGCTGTGCCGATGAAGATGTCGCTGATACGTTGCGGCCCGAGGGGGTGACGGCCGAGATGTTCTCGTATTTTCCCGGCAATTACGTGTGGAATCTCTCCGTCTGCATCGCCTTGGAAAGCGGTGCGCAGATCGGGGAAATCGAGGAGATGTGCGCACCGCTGCGGGAGGCGGCCGCCCAAGGCGACAACCCTGGCACAGGTGACTTTCTCAAGTCTTGGGTCATCATGGCCGACAAACTGGTGGGACTTGCCGACGAGGACTCCGCCGCCGGGCATGGATTTGCGGCCGCCGACAAGTTGAACCGGGCGGCGCTCTACTACCAAATCGCCGAGCGCATGCAAGCCCAAGGCAGCACCGAGCGGGCCGCGGTGTACCAGAAGGCGCTTGGCTCCTTCGCCCGTTCCGTCGAATTGGGCGGCGCAAACATGGAGCGGGTCGAGATTCCCTACCTCCACGGTACGATCCCGGCCTGGTTCCGGAGCGCTGACCGAGGAGAGGGCCCGAGGCCGACGATGGTCTACGTGAACGGACTCGACTCCACAAAGGAGATGCTCCACTGGAGCTGTCTTGGAGATCAGCTCGCCAGACGTGGCATCAATACCCTCAACATCGATCAGCCAGGCACAGGTGAGGCGCTGCGTCTTCATGGCCTCTTCGCCACCCCCGCCTGCGAATGGGGCAGCGTGGTTTACGACGCCGTCAGCGCGCGTCCCGACGTAGACAACTCTCGCATCGGGGTGGCTGGCATCTCTTTGGGCGGCTACTACGCTCCCCGCTTGCTCGTTGCCGAACCCCGGTTCTCGCTCTGTGCCATTTGGGGGGCGAACCACAATTGGGGCGAGGTCCAGCGCCGTCGTTTGGAAAACGAGGGCGAGCGCCCTGTGCCCCACTATTGGGAACACGTGCGGTGGGTGTGGGGTGCCGCCGACATGGACGAGTTCCTGGATTTGTGCTCCCAGATCACCCTCGACGGACTGCTGAACAAAGTGACCGTGCCCTTCCTCGTAACCCACGGCCAGAACGACCGTCAGATCCCACTCGAGTATGCCCACCAGACGTACGACCAGCTCGTAAACAGCCCTAAGCGAGAGCTGAAGATCTTCGACGACCGAACAATGGGCGTCGAGCACGTCAGCGTCGACAATATGACCTACGGCGTGCATTTCATTGCGGACTGGATTGCCGAGGTGTTTGACGAGGTGCCAGGGCCGGTGTGAGCGGGCAGTTCTTCGAGGGAGATGCACGATGAAACTCGCAACGTTGGCTGGTCCGAGCGGCGACGGGCGTTTGGTGGTGGTCTCGCGCGATCTAAAACACTGCGTGGCGGTCGATGACATCGCAGAAACACTGCTCGAGGCGATTAGACGGTGGGACGACGTGGCCCCGGCACTCCAGGATCGATTTGATCAGATTGAGGCCGGTAGCGGCGACGCCCCCGCGGTGTTCAAGGCAGGCGAAGCGATGGCACCGCTACCGCGGGCGCCCCAGTGGCTCGACGGATCGGTGTTCCAGACACACCTAGACCTCATGTCGCAGGCGCTGCACCCCGAGCGACCCAACGAGCCCAGCGACTACCCATTCATCTACCAGGGTGCGTCCGACGACCTGCGTGGCCCGACCGATGCGATCTGCGGATACCGATTCGACGAGGGCATCGACTTTGAAGGTGAATTTGGGGTGGTAGTCGATGAAGTTCCCATGCGGACCACTGCCGCCGATGCCCTCGACCACGTCAAACTACTGGTGTTGATCAATGACGTGAGCCTGCGGGCTTACGCCGGTCGTGAAATCTCGGCTGGATTCGGCTTTCTCCAGGCGAAACCGTCCACCGCTTTCGCAGCGGTCGCGGTGACGCCAGACGAACTCGGTGGCGCATGGCGCGACGGCCGAGTGAACCTCCCATTGCGCGTCGAGCGAAGCGGCGAGTGGTTCGGCCACCCACATGGATCCGAGATGACTTTCCACTTCGGAGAGCTCATCGCCCACTCTGCTTATACCCGCCTGTTGTCTGCGGGAACGATCATTGGTTCGGGAACGGTGTCCAGCGCAGACCGCTCCGTGGGCTCAGCCTGCATCGCTGAGCGCCGCGCGATCGAGATCATCGACTCGGGGGCGCCGTCAACACAGTTCCTAGGCGATGGAGAAACCGTCCGGATGGAGGTTCTTGACGACGATGGCACTTCTATCTTCGGTGAGATTTACCAGCCTGTCGTCGTCGACGAATGACGATGCAGTGTGCCTCGGGAGTGCCGCACCCTGAGCTAGCCGAGCCCATCGGTGTATAGGCCGTCTATCAGAATGAAGGCGACTCGGCACGGTTGTTCGGTTCTGTTCATCCAGCCGTGGTTGGTGCCGCGTTGTACGACGATGTCGCCTGGGTAGACGGTCGCCTCGCCCTCGTCCATCAACAGCACGACCTCGCCGGATAATACGATTCCGAAATCGATGGTCTCGGTGCGGTGGAAGGACCGGTGGCGGTCGGATTCGAGCTTGGCATCGGTCGCGCCGATGTTCTCGAACACGGCGTCCATGTCCGCCCCCTCGGCTTCGGGCGGAATGTCCAACACCCGAATGCGGACCCCGTTTGTCGGCGGCGCGAGCACCAGTCCGGGCTCTTCGGCCTCGCGTCGGTCGCGGTCGATCAACGCAGGCGTCTCGGTGGTGTGCCAAATCTCCTGGAAAACCAAGCCCTCCTCGCCAAGCGCGTCAAAGATCCGGCTTGTAGGGCCGTCGGCGACGATAATCGCAGTGCCGCCGTCGTCGTGGCCAGTGATGATTCGGCGAACAGGTCCGGTAAAGCTCATGAAACTGCCTCTCTTGGGATGAATGTGGATGAATGTGTTGGTCCGACTACCTGGAATTGAAGAGGCTCAGGCAAATCCGCGAAGTGCTGGGATTAGTCCTCGAGGTTCCTGGCCAATCGGGGAACTCTATTGGCGGAAGGTATGGGATTCGAACCCATGGTGACCCGGAGGCCACAACGGCTTTCGAGGCCGCCCCATTCGTCCGCTCTGGCAACCTTCCGCCCTTCAGGATAGTGAGCGGTGTGGGCGGCCTCCCAGCCCATAACCTGACCTTGTGATCGATGACGGCGCGCTCATGGAGCTGGCCATGGCCGAGGCCCGCCGGGCCGCTGAGCTCGGCGAGGTGCCCATCGGCGCGGCGGTGGCCATCGACGGTGAAGTGCTGGCCGCCCGACACAACGAGCGGTTGAGCACCAACGACCCCACTGCCCACGCTGAGATCCTGGCCCTGCGGGATGCGGCCGCGGCTCAGGGCACATCCCGCCTCGACGGGGCGGTGCTGGCCACCACGCTGGAGCCGTGTCCGATGTGCGCCGGCGCGGCGCTAATGGCCCGGGTGGCCCGGGTGGTGTTCGCCGCCGAGGACCCCAAGGCCGGGGCCTGCGGAACCCTCTACAACCTGGGGGCCGACCCCCGGCTCAACCACAGCTTCGACGTGGTGGCCGGCGTCGGCCGAGACGAGTCCGCCGCCCTGCTCAGAGACTTCTTCGCGGAGCGCCGCTGAGCTAGCGGCGCTTCTTGGCGCGGGACTTCCTCCGCTGCTGGGCCCGGTCTGCCCCGCGGCGGCGGGGCCAGAAGAGCCACACGGCCAGCACCACGGCCACCGGGATGATCACTATCAGCGCGATGGTGCTGGCGCCGATGCCGCCATCGCCGCCTGATCCCTCGGCGGCCGACGGGGGCAACCACTCGGGCGGGGCGGCAGCCGGGTCGTAGGTGAACTCGAACTCCTCGGTGGCCCAATCGCCATCGGAGTCGTCCAGCAGCTCCCAGATCACCTTGTATGTGCCGGGCTCAGTGAGCGTGTTGAAGCGGCCCCGCACCAGATGGCCGTTCACCTCAATCCTCGTCAGAGCGCGGGTGCCGTCGGGGTATTGCAGCGCCACTCCGTTGGACTGGTGGGGCCGTATGGGCTCTCGGAACTCCATCTCCACACGGTCGACCATTCCGCCCACCGTTTGGCCCGGGTTCGGGGCCGACCGGCGCATCTCCGCATGGGCGGCGGCGGTGTCGCTGAACACCACCAGCAGCGAGAACAAAAGGGCCAGCACGATGGCGATCGCCACCACCAGCGCCACTGCCCTCTGAGCCCTCTTGCGGGTCCGAGCCCTCATGACGCCACACTATTTGCCGCCGAGCCCCCTACGAACAGCCGACTGTCACTGGCGGGGCGTATCGTGCAGTTTGTGCATGCGATGGGCGGCGCCCACGGCGCCATCGGCCACGATCCCACCGGGGTAAAGGGCAAGCAGATAGCCGGGCAGACGATTCGCCGGGTGGCGGGGTTTGCGCGCCCCTACCGGGGCATGCTCATCGGTTTCGTGGTGGTGCTGCTGCTGGGGGCGCTGCTGTCGCTGGTGCCGCCGCTTTTGTTCCGCCAGATCATCGACGACGCCATCGCCAATAGCGACCGGGGCCAGGTACACCTGCTGGCCGGCATCATCGTGTTGGCCGCCTTCGGGGAGGCGGCACTGTCGTTTATTGAGCGTTACTGGTCGGCCCGCATCGGCGAGGGTTTGATCTACGACTTGCGGGTGGGACTGTACGACCACGTGCAGCGGATGCCGATGGCGTTCTTCACCCGGGTGCAAACTGGATCTCTCATCAGCCGCATGAACAACGACGTGATCGGGGCCCAACGAGCGTTCACCGGCACGCTGGGGTCGGTGGTGTCCAACACCATCGTTTTGGCCACCACGCTGGTGGCCATGTTCTTGCTGGAGTGGCGGCTCACGCTGATGGCCCTGGCCCTGTTGCCGGTGTTCATCCTGCCCACCAAGCGGGTGGGCCGGAAGCTCCAGGCCCTCACCCGAGAGTCGATGGAGCACAACGCCTCCATGAACACGGTGATGACCGAGAAGCTCAACGTGTCGGGGG
This sequence comes from Acidimicrobiia bacterium, assembly GCA_022827405.1. Lineage (GTDB taxonomy): Bacteria > Actinomycetota > Acidimicrobiia > Acidimicrobiales > Bin134 > Poriferisocius. Next base: position 5,250 of record JAJDTA010000017.1, on the reverse strand, counting down.
CGCTATTGGTGAAGCTGTTCGGGCGCCACAACCAAGAGCGCGACGGCTTTGGCGCCACTGCCGGGCGAGTGCGCGATATCGGGGTGCGCAGCGCCATGTACGGGCGCACATTCTTCATCGCCCTGAGCCTGGTGGGGGCGGTGGGGGCCGCCATGCTGTACTGGGTGGGAGGCCAGTTGGTGATCTCCGGGGCGATCACCGTGGGAACCCTGGCCGCCATGGGGCTGATGGTGGTACGGATCTACACCCCGCTCACCAGCTTGACCAATGCCCGGGTAGACGTGATGACCGCTCTGGTGTCGTTCGAGCGGGTGTTCGAGGTTCTGGACACCCCCAATCCAATCGCCGACCGGCCCGACGCGGTCAGGCTGCAACGGCCCAAGGGGCGAATCGAGCTGGCCGATGTGACCTTCACCTATCCGCCCAGCGACGACCGGCTGGCCTCGCTGCAAACCGACACCGCCGCCCCGGAGGCCACCGGCCAGCCGGTGCTGCACCACGTGTCGGCGGTGATCGAGCCGGGACAACTGGTGGCGCTGGTGGGGCCGTCGGGCGCGGGCAAGACCACCCTGGCCGCGCTGTTGATCCGGCTCTACGACGTGGATACCGGGGCGGTGCTGATCGACGGCACCGACGTGCGGGATGTGGCCCAGGAATCGCTGCGGGCGTCCATGGGGGTGGTGCCCCAGGATCCCCACCTGTTCCACGAAACTGTGGCCGACAACCTGCGCTATGTGAGGCCCGACGCCACCGTGGCGGAAATGGAGGCCGCCTGCCGCTCAGCCCACATCCACAACCTCATCGCCTCGCTGCCCGAGGGCTACAACACCGTGGTGGGCGAGCGGGGCTACCGGCTGTCGGGCGGTGAGAAGCAGCGGCTGGCCATAGCCCGAGTGCTGCTCAAAGACCCGGCCATCGTGGTGCTGGACGAGGCCACCAGCCACCTCGACAGCGAGAACGAGGCGCTGGTTCAGCAGGCCTTGGGCATCGCGCTGGAGGGGCGGACCGCGGTGGTGATCGCCCATCGGCTGTCCACCGTCACCAACGCCGATCTGATTTTGGTGCTCGACCGGGGCGAGCTGGTGGAGTCGGGCCGCCACGAAGACCTGCTGGCCGCCGGAGGGCTGTACGCCGAGTTGTACCGCACGCTGGTGCGCAACGAGCAGCGGTCTCCCGCGGATAGCGCAGTATGAGCTTGTTCGACTCCGCTGATCCGGGCGCCGTTGCCGGACCGGCCACGTTCACCGTCGCCGAGTTGGCCGAGCGGATCAAGCAGGTGCTGGGCGACGCCTTCGGCGATGAGCTGTGGGTGGAGGGCGAGATCCGCAACCTGAGCCGGGCCCGCAGCGGGCACATGTACTTCGACTTGGTCGAGCCCGACCCCGCAAACGGAACCGGCAAGCAGTCTGAGGCATCAGTGTCGGTGGCACTGTTCCGGTTCAACCGCGAGCGGGTGGAGGAGACGCTGCGCCGCCACGGCGGGATGGCCATGGAAGACGGGATGAAGATCCGCATCCAGGGCAAGCTGGACTTCTGGCCCCCGGGGGGCCGGCTCCAGATCTACATGTCGGGCATCGACCCCAACTTCACGCTGGGCGAACTGGAAGCCGAGCGGCTGCGGCTATTGGAGAAGCTGCGCGACGAGGGCCTGTTGGCCAAGAACCAGGCCGTGCCCTTCCCAATCGCCCCGCTGCGCATCGGGCTGGTCACCTCCCAGGGGAGCGCCGCCCACCACGACTTCCACAATGAGCTGGAGAGCAGCGGCTTGGCATGGGAGGTGGTGCTGGCCGATACCCCGGTACAGGGGGTGGACGCTCCCCCGCTCATCGCTTCGGCCATCAGGGCGGTGGGCCGGGCCGGGGTGGATGTGATCGCGGTGGTGAGAGGGGGCGGGGCCCGAACCGATCTGGTGGCCTTCGACAGCGAGGTGGTGGCCCGAGCCGTTGCCGACGCTCCCGTGCCGGTGGTGACCGGAGTGGGCCATGAGATCGACCGAACCATCATCGACGAGGTGGCCCACGAGGCCCAGAAGACGCCTACGGCGGCTGCGGTGTTCATCGTGGGCGCCGCCCGGGCCCATTTGGAGGCTACCGAGTTGGCCTGGGAGGCAATTGCCGAGTGGTCCCAGAGGCTCGCCGACAATGCCGACCGGCGACTGACGACGGTGAGCCAGACCACCGCCCGAGCCGCCGAGGGCCATCTGCATCGCGCCAGCAGCCGGTTGGAAGGCCGGGCGGGGCGGGTCCGCGACCTGGCCGAGACCCGGACCCGAAGCGAAACCCGCAAAGTGGACGACTGCGCGGGAACTATGCGCCACCGGGTCGCCGCGGCCATTGTCTACGGGCGGCGCACGTTGGAGCAGAAGAAGTCGGGAGTGGCTGGCCAGGCTCTGCGGACACCGAGAGCCGCGGCCAAGGAGTTGGCCAACCTGGAAAGCCGGGTGCGCCTGCTCGATCCTCGGAAAATCTTGGCCCGTGGTTGGTCGATCACCCGCCACAGCGGCAAAGTTGTGCGCTACCCGGCGGCGTTGGCCGCGGGTGATGAGCTGGTAACCACCGTGGCCGAGGGCGAACTGCATAGCACCGTTTCTGAGCAGCAATGAGGAGAACGAGAAGATGAGCACACAAGAGATCGGCTACGCCGACGCCCTGAGCGAACTTCAGCAGATCTTGGGCGAGCTGGAGGCTGAGGACATCGACATCGACGTGCTGGCGGTGAAGGTCGAGCGGGCCGCCGAGCTAATCCGGGTATGCCGGGGGCGGATCAACGACGCCGATGTGCGGGTGAAGGAGATCGTGGCCGGTATGGACAGCGAAGAGGGCGAGTCGTCCGAGTAATGCCCACTGAGAAACTCGAAACGGTCGACGCTTTCATCGTCTTCGATCTGGCCGACGCGCCCGAGTCGGTGGGCATCGTCCGTTCGGCCCGAAAGATCCTGCCCGGCGGGGCCAGCGACCTGGCCCGGTCGATGACCTATGCCTTCGCCACCTTCGAGATGCGCCGCAGCGGGGCCTCGGCGGGGATCAACGCGGTGGACGATGACCGGGCCGACGCGGTGGCCAAGTTCACCGCCGAGATCGCCCCCATGGTGGGTTCGGGCCGCTTTCTCCCCGAGCCGGGCACCCGGGTGCCTCGCGCTGTGCTGGAGTCGTTAGCCGAGGCTGACCCCCGGGCGGCGGTGGGCGATGTGGCCGATCAAGCCACCGTCTCTGGAGTGGTGGCCGCCGCCGATCAGGCCAGCGGCGGATTGGACGGCCGCACCGTGGCCATCGAAGGCTCGGGACCGATCTGCGACGCCCTGAAAGCTGCCATTGAGGATCGGGGCGCCACGATGGTGGAAATGAACGGCCAAGCCGACGTGCTGTTCGCCGGCTCCAAGATGGGTGCCGTCAATCACACCGTGGCCGAACAGCTCCAAGTGGGCACCCTGGTCCCCTACGGCCCCATTCCGGTGACCGCCCGGGCCCTGGCCATTCTCGGCCGAGCCGGCACCACCGTGGTCCCCGATTTCATCTCCACCGCCGGATCACTGTTCGCCTGGTGGCCCACCGGCGACCCCACCCCCGAGGCCATCGTCGCCGACGCCGCGGCCAAGATCACCGCTTCCCTAGAGGAGATCGCCAATCACCCCGACGGCCTCTTCCTCGCCGCCGCCTACCGAGCCGAGGGTTTCCTGGCCACCTGGCAGGAATCCCTCCCCTTCGGCCGCCCCCTGGCGTCGTAGAGCAGAGGCTCGGCCCCGGCGGCCTAGCCGCTGCGGGGGACTTGGTTGAAGGGGAGGTCGCGGTCGGCGGCGGGCTCGCGGGGCATGCCGAGGATGCGCTCGCTGATGATGTTGCGGGCCATCTCGGTGGTGCCGCCGCCGATGCAGGCCTGTTGGCGCTGCACATACTCTGTGCCAAAGGCACCGGTGTCCTCGCCCTGGTTCCACACCAGGGCGCGGTCGCCCTGCATCTCCATGGCCACCGTCTGGCGCTCAGTGCGGGACAGCCCGTGGAACAGACGCACTAGCGATCCGGCGGGGGCGGGGAGGAAACCGCCCTTGATGCCCTTCACCACCCGGGCCGACAGCAGTTCCTCCACTCGGCTGAGCGCTTCCATGTGCCCCAGCCGCTGGCGGTGGCGACCGATGTCGGCGCCACCGTGGTCTCGGGCGATGGCGGCCAAATCCTCCACCCCGTCGGCCGTGCGGTTTCGGTGGCGGCCCTGGGTGTAGGGGGAGGCGTTGCCCACCGCGGCCCGCTCGTGGAACAGCAGGCGGCTAGCCACCGTCCAGCCGTCGTTCACCTCGCCCACCACGTTCTCGGCGGGGATAACCACGTCGTTGAAGAACTCCTGGCAGAACTCCTCGGTGCGGTCCACCATCTGGATGGGGTGAATCTCTATGCCGGGATGGTGGATGGGGACGATGAACATCGTCAGCCCCCGGTGCTTTGGCACCTCCCAGTTGGTGCGGGCCAGCATGAGGGCGTAGTCGGAGCGCTGGGCGAACGTGCTCCAGATCTTGGACCCGTTGATGATGAACTCGTCGCCGTCCCGGTCGGCCCGGGTCAGGGCGCCGGCCATGTCGGAGCCCCCGCTGGGCTCGGAAATGAACTGCACCCACAGCTCGTCGCCCCTGATCCACGCCGGGATGTAGCGCTGCTTCTGCTCCTCGGTGCCGAACTCTAAGATCACCGGCCCGCAGATCGACAGGGTGGGCACGCTGAACAAGATGGGCATGTCGAAGTCCATGCTCACGTCGTCGATGATCTTCTGGTGGGCGGCGGTCAGGCTCTGGCCCCCGTACTCCTTGGGGTAGCAGACTGCGGCATATCCCCCGTCGAACAGCCGCCGCTGGAGCTCGCGGTTGCGGCTGCTCTTCAAGTCATCGTCTTGGGTGGGGTGCCAGGGATTGACGGGATCGCGCCGGGGCATGTTCTCGTTCATCCACGTCTCCACCTCCTCCCGGTATCGGACCAGCTCGGCGGGATCGGTTTCGGCATACACGAAGTCGTCCATGGCTCCCCCTAGTACCCCATCATCTTCGACAGACCCGACCAGCCGCGGTCATCCTCAGATGCAGGCGCTGGCACACTAGTACCCCATCATCTTCGACAGACCTACCCGGTAGTCGCCCGGCGTTCCGAACAACCCCCGGTTCACGGTGGCCCGCCGCAGATACAGGTGCAGGTCGTGCTCGTAGGTGACGCCGATGCCGCCGTGCATCTGCACGCAGTCGTGCATTAGCTCCACCGAGTGGTCGCCCAC
>JAJDTA010000096.1 GCA_022827405.1 Acidimicrobiia bacterium | reverse complement strand
GTGGTCCTGGGTGCGGGTCCAACCTTCGTCGAGGGCCTCCTCGAGGCCCATGTCGAGGCTGTCCCAGATCATCCGCAGCGAGGTCTTGAGAGTGTCGGGAGAACCCGTACCGACGCGGTCTGCGAGTTCCATGGCATGGTTCATGAGGTCTTCATCGGGTACGACCTCGCTGATCATGCCGAGCTCGTAGGCCCGCTGAGCCGTCATGCGTTCGGTCTTGCCCAGCGCCACCATGCGAAGAACAGCGCCCAGAGGTATCTTGCGCGAAAGCCCGATCGGCTCCAGGGCGGTCACCTGGCCGACATTCACATGGGTGTCGGTGAAGGTCGCTGATTCGGCGGCGATCACGATGTCGGAGTCGACGACGAAGTGAAGTCCCGCACCCGCGCACACGCCGTTGACAGCGGTGACGACGGGTTTATACGTCTTGCAGTGTCGAGCCGTGAATGTCGGCATCGGTCGGTGCGCAGCCCGTTCGTCGGTTTTCCTGCCGTCCCGCTCCGTGCGAACGGCCATATCGGCGCCCGCGCAGAAGGCGCGGCCCGTTCCCGTGAAAACTGTTACCCGAACCCTGGGGTCCTGGTCGATGTCATGCCATGCGGCGGTCAGTGATTGGAACACGTCTTCTGTGAGAGCGTTGAGGCGGTTCGGACGATTGAGGCGGAGGAGAGCGACGTGATCGTGCTTCTCGAAGACGACTTCGGGCTCGTCCTCGGTGTGTACATCCGTGGTCATCAAGTTTAGTGTACTTAACTATTTCCAACTGCCCATAGTTCGCGGGGTGGACGGGCGATCATGGACAGCGACAACAGCCGCTCCTCTTCAGGCCGGCATGCGAGGTGCGACGTCGATGTCGGCCAGTGGCGCCGCGGCTTCGAACAGCTCGTCGACCTCCCAGCGACCATCCTTGTTGATTGACTCCGCGAGGTTCCACGGGCGCGCCAGCTGAATCGTCCCACCATGCACGAAGAACACCTTCCCCTTCATTGGGCATCCGGGCGACGCGAGATAGGCGACGAATGGTGCGATGTTCGAGGGATCGAGGGCATCGAAGTCGTCACTGGTCGGTCCCGGCATCCCAGTCAGCCGAGTGCGGGCATAGGGCGCGATGCAGTTGACCCGCACCCCGAAGCGCTCCATCTCCAATTGGCCGATCACAGTCAGGGCGGCAATGCCTGCCTTCGCCGCTCCGTAGTTGGTCTGGCCGAACTGGCCGAGGATGCCGGACACCGAAGTCGTGTTGATTATCGCGGCGTCGACCGCCTCGCCGGCCTTCGACTGCTCGCGCCAGTAGCGGCACGCGTGGTGCATCGTCGCGCCGTGGCCCTTGAGATGCACGGCAACGACGACGTCCCATTCGTCCTCGGACATGTTCGCGATGGACCTGTCGCGGAGAATCCCGGCGTTGTTGACCAGGACGTCTAGCCGGCCGTAGGTGCCGATCGCGTGGCGGACCATCTCACCGGACGCCTCCCAGTCGGATACATCGGCGCTGTTCGCGACCGCTCGGCCGCCCGCCGCTTCGATCTCCGCGACGACTTCCTGAGCTGGAGTCGGATCTGACCCCTCACCTCGCGCCGTCCCACCCAGGTCGTTGACGATGACGGCTGCCCCTTCCGAGGCGAGCGCCAGCGCGTGCGCCCTGCCCACGCCCCGGCCGGCCCCGGTAACTATTGCGACGCGTTCATCGAGTCGTCCCATTTGGTCCCCTTTCAGCGTGTGCTAGTAGGTGGCTCGGCGGTGGCGTCGGTGGCACTGACTCGGTTCACCCGCGTCTCCGCCGCCAGCCGGCAGACGCGGGCTCGATGCGCGTCCGAGTGGCCGAACAGGGCCTGGCCCATCTTCGCCCGCTTCAGCCAATAGTGCAGGTCGAACTCCCAAGTCATTCCGATACCGCCGTGCATCTGCAAGGCGTCGCCGGCGGCCTTGGCGTACGCGTCAACCGCTCGGAATTTGGCAACTGAACTCCAGAACCGCTGGCGTGGTCCCGTGTCGACGATCTCGAGCACAGCGGCGTCTGAGGCGATCCTCGCCACCTCTGACTCAACGAACATGTCGGCACAGGTGTGCTTCACGGCCTGGAAGGTCGCGATGGCTCTGCCGAACTGCTTGCGCTGCGAGGTGTAGTCGACGGTCATTTCGAGCACCCGTGCGGCGCCTCCAGCGGCATCGACCGCGATCCCGGTCGCAGCGCGATCCCACAGAGAATTGATCAGGGCATTCGCCTGATCGCCGGTCGCGAGAGTGTGGTGAGGGGGGATCTCGACGCCATTGGCTCGAATGTCGTACAGCCGGCGGGTTCGATCATGCGTCCTCTGCCACTCGGCATCGAGCGCGGCGGCAGGCTCGGTCACCAAGAACACCGCAGGCCCCGCCTCGCCTCCCGCGGCGACAAGGGCCATATCGGCGAGGCCCACGTCCAAGACGTCGGCCTGCTCTCCTGTAAGAGCCATCCCCTTCCCGACGCGCTCTGCTGACATTGTGAGCCGGGTGTTACCGGCGAGATCCATCGTTCCGATCACGACAGCGCCGATGGCGTCACCGGCCGCAAGCCGCTCGAGCCAGGAACCGGCAATCGGATCGTCGACAGCCTCCACCAGTCCCGCGATCGCGAGAGACTGGGACAGGAATGGGCCGGCGGTGGCGGCGCGGCCCAGTTCACGCAGGACGAGGGAGACCTCGAGGAAGGTCTGGCCGCTGCCACCCAGGGATTCCGGCACCTCCATACCGTGCCACCCGAGTTCGCCACCCATCGACCACAGACCAGGGTCGAAGGGGCCGTGTGCCTCGCTCAGATCACGTACCTTTGTCGGGCCCGCCTCGCTCTCGAGAACCTCGCGTGCGACGGCTCGCAGGGCCTCTTGCTCGTCAGTTAATGCAGTCACCTGCATAACGTCTCCTTGGTCTCACGACAGGTTCAATCGACGAGCGGGTCTCGGGGGAGCCCGAGGACGCGCTCGCCGATGATGTTTCGCTGGATCTGGTCGCTGCCCCCGGCGATCGTCCACACCCAGGAGGCGAGGTGGTTGACCAGCCAGTCGCTCGACGCCCGGTCGCGCAGGCTCGCACCCTTCTCGTGATGTCCGGCCGATCCGGCCACATCGAGGCCGTAGGCGCTCACGCGCTGCATCAGAGGGGCGAGGAAGATCTTGATTATCGATGACTCGGGGCCTGGTTCGCCTACCTCGATGAACTTGGCCAGAGTTCCGTAGAGCATCTCAGCCAGGATCTCCACTTCGCCGTGCAATTGGGCGTACCGCTGACCGAGCGAGGACACAGCGAAGGCCGAGTCGTCGGGAATCTGGAGTCGGGCGAGCGCGACCGCGTCGGCGAGCGTCTCCCTCAGTGTCAAGGCGGTTGGGATCGCGAGTGGCCCGCGTTCAGCTGCGAGCGTTGTGTTCGCGATTCGCCAGCCGTCGTTTTCCTGGCCCACTAGGTTCTCCGCCGGTATATGTACGTCTGTGAAGAAGATCTCGGCGAAGTCGTTCTCAGCGCCGGTAATCTGTTTGATCGGCCGGACCTCGATGCCGGGGGAGGCCAGGTCGACTAGGAAATACGAGATCCCCTTGCGCTTTGGGACGTCGGGATCGGTCCGGGCCAACACGATGGCCCAGTCGCCGTGGGGTGCGAGGGTAGACCAGATCTTCTGGCCGTTCACGACGTAATCGTCACCGTCTCGAAAAGCCCGAGTTTTGAGCGACGCAAGGTCCGATCCGGCTTCGGGCTCGGAGAACGCTTGAGCCCAGACACATTTTGCGTCGAGGATGGGTTTGAGGTGGCGATCGATCTGCTCGGGCGAACCGTGCAGGGTGAGGGTGTCGTGTACATGTGTGTAAGCGCACGAAAACAGGCCCGGATAGCCGGGGCAGTCGGGGTCGGTCGTCTCTTCGTAGATCACAAGTTGCTCGGGTAGCGACAGTCCTGGCCCACCAACCTGTTTTGCCCAATGGGGTGGGCCGTAGCCGGCGTCGCGCATGGCGCTCACCCACCAGACGTTGAACCCCCGGTAGTCGTCGGCAAGCTGGTCACGCCAGTCGTTCGGGATCGTGTCTCGCAACCACGTGCGAAAGGTGGATCGGAACTCAGCCAAGGCGGTGTCCTCGATCAAGGTCGCGTCCCTCCTTGTAAGAATCCCTCAAAATGGCGACCCGAGCCCCCTGTTGCGTAAAATCAGGATACTCTTCAGTTGCAAAATGGGAAAGCCGGAAAGGTATTTCCTTCACCGCTCTCGGACAGTCGCACTCGGGACCGGCGCTAGAGGCCAGTGATGTCAACCGCGCTCACCGTGCCGTCGCCCGGTGGTGATCCCACGCTTATGTCGGTGACAAGCAGTGCCGGCTCCCCGCCTAGGACGGTCGGGTACACGACATTAAAATCTGCGGGCATCCGGGTCGGAAGCCCTTCGGTGACGATCTCGATGTCGGTTCCGTCGGCTCGGAACCCGCTGATCTTGTTCGTCAACGGATTGGAGACGAGGACGGTTCCTCGTCGCGTGACGCCGACGCCGTCCTGAATGCCGTAGCCGGTCCTGACGGGATCGGGCTGCTCACCACTGTTGAACGCGGACTGTTCGAGCCGGTAGATGCCGCCGTCGACTGGGTCGGTGTACATGCAGCTCACCGCATAGGGGACCTGGTCGATCGGAGACACAGTCACGCCGTTGACATAGTTGGGCATGACCACTCGCTGGACTCCGGATGCCGAGGAGTTGTCGCCGTCGGCCATGGCATCGAGCGCATCGTTCGGTATCCGGTACACCGCCGGTGGCACCGGGGGCGGGGCGTCTGGGTTGGGATCGGGGTTCGTGTTGGGGATATCGCCTACAAAGAGATTGCCGGATGAATCGATCGCGAGACCGTTGGGTTGCTCGAGGCCGTTAAACTTCCTGCCGATCGGCGAGCTGCCCCCCATGGGGAGCCGCCCCCGCATCTCCCCGGTAACACCGTCGAATGCGATTACCCCGGGGTTGGCGTCCTCGACTAGTTGCCGCTCGTCCGCCGTGAGCGGCTGGCCCCCCTCGCACATGAAGACGGTGCCGACCGGGAATGCAGACGTTGCACCAGCGCGCAACACGTCGCAGCCGAGGGTGCCCGTCAGCCCGGTCAGCAGCTCGCGCTCGGTCAACTCCATGCCGGTCTCGGTGAGGCGCCCCTGAGACACGAAGGCGGCGCCTTGGAGGTAGACGATGCCTTGGCCGTCACGGAACCATGGATAGCCGACGGCGAGCCGGCAGTTGCCGAAAACCACGGTCTCTCCGTCCGGCAGCAACTCGGCGCTCTCGGGGTTGGTGCAACCCTTGATGAACCCGATCAGTCGTCCCTCGAATACTTCTGCCACTAGGTGTCTCCCCTCGAACTCGTGTACGGAGTCGACGGCCGGGACGGCGCCACTCCCCAGGCGGAGTCTCTGCCCGACGGTCCTCCTGCCGGCGAAGGATAATAGAGTACACTGCACCTCGCCACCAGACTGGGGTCGGGCGTGGCACGCGAAGCCGCGTTCGAGGAGGACCCATGGACACAGTCGAGCTGTTGTGCTCCGAGAACCCGTCATGAGCCTCCTCCTGTCCGGAATTCGTGTCATCGAGTCGTCGGCCCTGTTGAACGGAGCCACGACCGGCATGCTCCTGGCCGATCTCGGAGCGGACGTAGTGAAGATCGAGAGCCCGTTCCTCGGTGATTACCTGAGGATCCGGGAGACTTACCACCTTCACATCCAGACGAACAAGAACAAACGCAGCGTGACGCTCGATTTGCGCAAGCCGGCAGGGCGCGAAGTCCTCGAGCGGCTGATCCGAACCGCCGATGTGTTCGTCACCAACGCCCCGGGTCGCCGGAATGACAAGCTCGGTCTCAGTTACGAGCAACTCAAGGCCATCAAGCCCGACCTGGTCTACTGCCAGAACACGGGGTTCGGAGCCTCTGGGCCCTACGGGAGCCTCCCGACACATGGTCAGATGATGGACGCGCTCGCTGGGGCGCTTCCCGTGGAGGTTGCTGAGGACGGGCTGACCCGTCCGTCCACCAAGCGCGACGTGCGTACGGGATCCTTGCAGATGGGCGGAGAGGGAACCACCACTGGTGCCGCGTTTGCGGCGATGCACGTCGCCGCCGCTCTCGTGCAACGGGTCCGAACCGGGGAAGGGGCCTACATCGACCTGTCGTCGTCCGACGCGGTCATCGCCAGCGCATGGATCGCGGTGGCCAATACCATGAACGCTTTCGACGATGTCCTCGAACAGCGCTCCGAGAGCGACCGGCGACGGGTCGCCAGGTACCAGTGGTACGAGACAAACGACCACCGGTTCGTGCTGTTCTGCCCGGAGGAGCACAAGTTCTGGTCGAGGTTCTGCGAACTGGTCGGTCGACCCGATCTGGCCCAGCGCGTTGCAGGGATCGATGTCCGACGTGAGATTCAAGGAGTCTTCCATCAGCGGACCTTGGCGGAGTGGATGAACTTTGCCGTCGAGCATGGCCTTCCGATTGGACCTGCATACGAGGAAGTCGAGGAGCTGCTTGCCGACCCTCACGTCAGATCGCGCGAGATATTTTGCGAAGGATGGGACTCCGAGCGAGGCGCGGTGACATACGTTGGCAGCCCCGGAATAGTGCGGGAGCAGCCCTACGAAGTACGTCGGCCGGCACCGACGCTCGGGCAGCACACCAGCGAGATTCTCTCAGGGCTCGGGTATACAGACGACGAGATTGCCCGGCTGGCAGCGCACGAGGTGACCACTTCGCCGGACTTCCGCAGCGACCACATCCTTGGCGATGTAGCGGCTGACGATATCGACCTGAGTTAGAGGTCCAGCGCGTGGCCAGGGCAACATGCCCATAGGCCCACAGATCCCAGTCGGGTTGAGCGTGGGTATCGGAAGCCGTGGAGCCACGCTCGGACCGAGCCTGCGACGTGAATAAACCCAACGCAGTACACCCAATTTGTGTGGCGCCGCTTAAACTACTCGGCTTTTCTTTGACATCAAGGGCACCATTCGCTACCTTTCCAATATTCAGTATACGGATTGGCGGCTGCCGATCTGCTCAGGAAGGGGAGCGATTTGAGATCCCAATTTGGTCTTTTACGCTGGTTGATCGCGATGCTGGCCTTGTTCGCGCTTGTCGCGGCGGCCTGCGGTGACGACGACACCACAGACACCAGCGAAGGCGACACAACAGTCGAGGAGCCGTCCGATGACCCGGCCGATGACCCGGCCGAGGAGCCGTCCGATGACCCGGCCGAGGAGCCAGCCGATGACCCGGCCGAGGAGCCAGCCGAAGAGCCCGTTCTGGGTGGGAGCATTAACTATGTGTCTCAGATAGGGCCTCCAAGGGGCCTCGACCCGGCCAAGGCCCTCCAAGGCGTGATTGACGCCCAGTATCAGATGCTCGTTTTCGGCTCGATGGTGTACGGAAACGCAACCGGCGAATTGATTCCCGGACTAGCGGAGTCGGTGGTGTCCAACGGCGACTTCACCCAGTGGACGATCACCCTGCGAGACGGGCTGATGTTCACCGACGGCACCGAGTTCACGGTTGATGCCATTGTCGCTCACTGGGACCGGATCGCGGACCCTGCCACAGGCGCACGGGCCGCCGCGGACATTGCCGAGGTCGAGAGCACCGAGGTAGTCGATCCGCTGACGCTGGTAGTGAACTTGAATAGACCGGACGGGACGTGGGCCGAAGTGCTGAGACAGTCCCCCGGGTGGATTCCGTCCCCGGCGGTGGTCGAGCAGTGCGGTGACGCATTCGGGACCACGCCGGAGTGCACGGTCGGTGCCGGTCCCTTTGTCGTCACCGAGATCGTGGCCGGCGATCACTGGACCTACGAGAAGAATCCTGACTACTACGACGCTCCTAAGCCATACCTGGACGAGGTCGTGATGCGTAGTGTCGTCGATCCGCGAACCCGGACCGACACCTTCTTGTCGGGCGCGGCCGACTTCTTCAACGTGCTCACTCCCCATGTAGTCCTCGCCGAGGTAGAGGGCTTTCCTGTCGCCACGTCATGGAATCAAGGCATCCCGTCGCTCGCGCTACGTACCGACGAGGGACCGACCTCCGACATTCGCGTCCGCCGGGCCCTGAACATGGCGATAGACCGCGAGGCCGTCATTGTACGGGCCTCGCCGGGCGCGTCCGATCTTGAAGGCATCATGGATCCCGCTGGCCCGTGGGCCAACGACGTGACGTGGATTGCCTACGATCCCGATCAAGCACAGACTCTTATCGACGAGTACCTCGCCGATACTGGAGAATCCTCGGTCGACATCGAGCTCATTGGTGCCACGGGCAATTCCGCCCTGTGGCAAGCCATGAAGCAAGAATGGGACAAGATTGATGGCCTGAATGTGACTCTAGCATTGGAAGAGTCAGCTCAGACTTCGGCCCGGATCGCCACCCGTGACTACACGGGCATGCTCAACACCTCCATTCCGAATGTCCCGCGGGGGATCGTAGCGGCCTTGACGTCCGACTCGCCTCAGAACCTCACCTTCATAAACGACGCCCGTCTCGACCAGGCGATCATCGATGCGAATGCCACGGATGATCCGGCCGTGCAGGCAGAGGCCATGCGGCGCGTGGCAGAGATCCTGGTCGAAGAAGCGCCGTACGTACCGCAGTACTTCAATCCGTTCCGGTTCTTCTACCATGAGAACATCCATGGCGTTGAGGTCATGCCGGAGTCTGGCGCGATCATCTTCGAGAACGTCTGGAAAGACTAGTGACCTAGTGGCCAGGCTGGGTGCCCCGCGGCTGGCGGCACCCAGCCTGCGATTCGGCATACCTAGCTGGTGACCAGGTCACGGACCGCATTGCGGTCTATCTTCATCATCGAGTTCAGCGGTAGCCGATCTACCTCGGCGATTCTGACCGGCATCTTGTAAGGGGGGAGATTAACCCTCAGGAGTCCGACCAACTCGTCATGGTCGACCTTGTCGTTCGTTACGATCGCAGCCACCGGCACCTCGCCCAGTCGTTGATCGGGCACGCCGACTACGGCTGCCATGGTGACCGAAGGGTGCGTTGTCAGGAGTTCCTCCACCTCGCCGGGATGCACCTTGAACCCGCCGCGGATGATCACGTCGTCGGTCCGTCCGACAATCCAAAGGAAGCCGTCGTCATCGATTTTGGCCAGGTCATTCGTATGAAGCCACTCGCGACCGCCTGACGAATCGGTGTCCTGCCAGACGGCGAGCTGGCCGGTTTCATTGGAGCCCAGTTCCCTGCCGCTGTCGGGATCGAGGATCCTCAGCTCGACATTCGGGAACGGTCGCCCGACGCTGGCCCGCTTCTCCCAGCCCCAGCGCTTACGCAGCTCATCGTCCCAGCCGGTGACGGCGCCTCGGAACTCGGTGGCGCCGTAGCCCTGGAGGACTGGGATCCCGTACTTCTCCGTGAACCTGTCGGCCGCCCCGATGTCGAGGGGGGCTGATGCAGTCATGTAGACCTGCACGCTCTCGAAGTAGTCCTCGGGGATGTCTGCTTCGAGCACCATCGGTATAACGGCGGGCGGAGCGCCCATCCGCACGGGTCGATGCTCTCGGATCAGCTCGGCCCACGTCCAGACGTCAAAGCGGTCCATAAGCGCAATCGGTCTCTGGCGGATAGCTGTGCCGATGGCGCCGAAGAACCCCCCGACGCTCACCAGAGGCAGTGAATTGATGGTCATTCCCCCGCTTGCGGGCCGGGGGTCAGCGAAGCGCCGGCCGAGGTCCGCATAGGTGACCGGAATGCGCTTGGGGGCGCCGGTGGTACCGCTCGTAAGCAGGGTGACTGCCGTGCTGACAGGGAGCTCGTAGTGCTTCCCCAGACCAACCTCAGGGCATCCGTCGACAATGCGGACAGGATCGTCGACGTCGCCGGTCAGTTTCACGCCCAAAGTCCCGGCTCCCGCCGCGGCCGCGATAAGGCCGTCTCGAGTCCAGTCGGTTTCATCGGCTATCAGCGCCGAAACGGACAGCTCTGTGACGTCGTGGGCGATCGCGGTGTCAGGTTGGAGCGGTGCGACGAGCAGTATCGGCCGCCTCGTCGCGATCAATCCGTACATCGCTCCCAGCGACCAGGGGCGCTCGCGCAAGATCAGCGCGACGGTGCGACCAGAATCGATTCCGTGTTCACTCAGAAAGTGGTCGAGCAAAGACGCGACGTCGGCCAGGAATCCCCAGTCGTACAACGCGCCCTCATAGCGCACGGCTGGTCTGGACCGTTCGCCTCCCAGCAGTTCAGCGAACCACTCCGCTATCTTCACGGGTCTCCAGCACAGCCGATCATAGCAATATAGTACACTCTAAAAGCGGGGTTCGGGCAGGCTCCGAATAGGATTCGATAGATGACCTACACCGTTCCAGAGCGCATCAGGCAGCTTTATGACCAGGTGTCCGACTTCGTCGAGGATCGCATCATTCCACAGGAGAAACTCCTTCTCGATGAGACGTCACCCGAGTCCGAATCGATCCGAGCACAACTGATGAACGAAGCGAAGGAAGAAGGGCTGTGGGCATTGGGCCATCCGGAATCAATGGGAGGGGGAGGGCTTTCGTGGCTCGACTACGCCTACATCAACGAGGTGATCGGTCGGTCCGACCCCGCGATGAACATCCTTGGCACGTACTCGGTCCAGACTTGCGTGATGATCGATGCCGTGGCGGACGAGTGGCAGCGCGAAAATGTCCTATTGCCGGCGGTGAGAGGTGAGCATCACGTCGCCTTTGCGGTCACCGAGCCTGGAGCTGCAAGCTCCGACCCGACGAACATCACTACGACGGCCTATCTCGACGGGGATGAGTGGGTAGTCGACGGTCGGAAGTGGTACACGAGCGGGGCGACCACCTCGGAGTGGTTGTGCGTTATGTGCCGCACTGAGGGGGAGGACGTTCCTCGGCACCATCGCTTCAGCATGATCCTCGTCCCGAGCGAGGCGGAGGGGTTCCATGTCGAGCGAGACATCTTCGTTATGGGCACCCATTCCAACCATCCTGAGTGCAGCTACCGGGACGTGAGAGTGCCAAAGGGCTATCTGCTCGGGAAGAGAGGCGGGGGCTTCGAGTTGTTTCAGACCCGGCTCGCGCCGGCTCGGTTGACCAACTGCATGCGCTGGATCGGTCAAGCCCAGAGAGCTTTCGACCTCATGTGCAACCGGATCAACACCCGGGAGCTGCGCGACGGAGCTCTCCTCGCCACCAAGCAGCTCATGCAGTTCTACGTCTATCAGTCTTACACCGAGATCCAAGCGGCCCGGCTGATGGTGCTGGACGCCGCCGAAAAGATGGACCAGGGGTCACAGGGTCGGGTTGAGATCAGCGCTGCCAAGACCTACGCCGCCAACATGCTCCAAAGCGTGCTCGACCGGGCGATCCAGGTCCACGGTGCCCTGGGAGTCTGCGATGACACTCCTCTCGAGCGGATGTACCGGTTTGCCCGGATCTACCGCATCGTCGACGGGCCGGATGAGGTCCATATCGAGCGAGTCGGCAAGGAAATCCTCAAGATCTATCGCGACGGGGGCCGTTGGGGATTCTCGGAGCGCTGATCGGCCAAATTGAACCCACGCTCGCCGTTGGGTCGCAGCTTGACAACGGGATGGAGTACCGTCGCCTGCTCCGCATTGCCAGGATAAGTATACTGAACTCGATGACGCGGGTGCTGATCACGGGATGCTCCACCGGAATCGGCCGGGCGACAGCTCTCCTGTTGTCAGAACAGGGTTACGATGTCGTCGCAACGGCGCGCGATCTGTCCACCATCGAAGATCTGGGAGTCGCCGCGCGTCTACAGCTCGACGTGACCGACGACGCGTCCGTACGGGCGGCTGCCGGGGAGGCTGGCGAGATCGACGTACTGGTCAACAACGCAGGGTTCAGCGTTTGGGGACCGATAGAGACCGTCCCGCTGACCGATGTAGCCGACTTGTTCGATACGAACGTCTTCGGTGTGGTACGCACGATTCAGGCGTTCGTGCCCGGAATGCGAGAGCGTCGTCACGGCAAGGTCGTGAACGTGTCCTCAGCGGCCGGGCGAGGGGGTGGCAGTCCATTCCTTGGCTGGTATGCGACCACGAAGCACGCAGTGGAGGTTCTCACCGAAGCTCTGCGATATGAGGTGGGCCATCTTGGTGTAGACGTCGCCCTGGTTGAGCCGGGGGCGATTGACACAAGCTTCGCGCAGAATCGGCGCACCGCCGGTATGGGCGAATCCGACTACGCGGCGATGTTCACTACGTTTCTGGACTTCATTGCCTCGACTAGAGCGACTGCCTATCCGGCTGAGGATGTGGCGACAGTGATAGCCGACGTGATCGCCGACCAGAATCCGCGTCTGCGCTGGTATGGCAGCCCGGATGCAGAGGTGATCGTATCGAGCCGCGTCGAAGTTCCCGACGAGGAGATCGAGGAGGCCATTCGTCGGAGGTTCGGCTTCGAGCTTCGCCGCTCGCCCGGAGAGGCCGAAACTCCATGTCAGCTCGGTCGGGAGCGAGCTGAATAGCCTGGGGATCGATGGCGTGACGAGATATTTGGGCCAGCGAGTCTTCAGGCTGGTTCTCGTGTTCTTCCTTGCCACCCTGGGAACGATGCTGCTTACAGATCTCACTCCTGGAGATCCTGCGGTGCAGATCGCCGGCGAGACGGCCTCAGAAGAGCAACTCCAGGCGGTCCGCGAAAAGCACAACCTCGATGATCCGATCCACATCCGGTGGTGGGAGTGGACGACGGGTGTCCTGACAGGAGACTTCGGTGAGTCGCATATTAGCCGACAGCCCATAGCGACCCTGATCAAACAGCGTCTGCCGATCACCCTCCAATTGACGGCCATGGCGGCCGTGATGTCAGTCGTCCTAGTCGTCCCCCTCGCCCTCTTGGCGGCCTATCGCCAGGGCTCGTGGTTCGACCGGTTCGTCAACACTATGAGCGCGACCATGATCGCCGTCCCCGGGTTCGTGCTCGGGCTCGTCCTCGTCCTGATCGTGGGGATCAAGCTCAACTGGTTTCCCGTGTCGCTATGGGTGCCGCTGACTGAGGATCCATTGGAGAACCTGAGGCACGCAATCTTGCCGGCGTCGACCTTGGCAATCGGTGAGACGGCGATCATGTTGCCGGTGCTGCGGGCCGACGTCACAGCGACCCTGGAGCAGGACTACATCACGCTGGCCCGCGCCAAGGGCATCAGTTCGTCCCGCATCCTTGTCCGACACGCCCTGAGGCCATCGTCGATCTCGCTCGTGACGCTGATGGGCTTGGCGATGGCGCGTCTCTTTGGTGGCACCGTGATCATCGAGACGATCTTCGGCCTGCAAGGCATCGGCGGTCTCCTCGTGACGTCGATCCGGGGCAAGGATCTCATTGTCACCCAAGGCCTCGTCATGTTCATTGCGGTCGTCTATATTACGGCGAACCTCGTCGTGGACCTTCTCTACTCCCGCCTCGATCCGAGAGTTGCGGTCGAATGACCGAAGCTACGGCGGCGAAACCGACGTATGGTGCGGCCGACCAGCCTCGCGAGGGTGAGGACCGGGAGATGCATGCGGACGCGGCGGCGAGGTTGGCCTGGACGAGTCGGTGGGGATGGGCGACGGTCTTTGCGCTCTCCTGGGTCGGCTTTGTGTTGCTGTGCGCGATCTTCGCGGATCTGCTCCCTCTGGCCGATCCGAATGTCAACCTCACACCCACGAAGACGCCGCCGTTCCGGTCGTGGACCGAGTTCCTGGGCACCGATCAGCTTGGTCGCAGCGTGGTGGCCCGTCTCGTTTTTGGCGCCCGTGTCTCACTGGCCGTGGGCGTCTTGTCGGCGACGCTCGGTATGGTGATCGGCGTGGCGCTCGGCATGTTCGCCGGGACCCGCCGGATTGCCGACAGCGCGATAGGGCTGTTTACCGACACTCTCCTGGCGTTTCCCGGCATCGTGTTCATACTCGCGCTGGGTGCGGCGATGGGTCCCGGACTCCGACCGCTTATCATCGGTCTCACCCTCTTCTCCCTGCCGCCATTTGTTAGGTTGGCTCGCGCCAACACGATTCTGGTCAAGCATCGTGAATACGTTGAAGCCGCGCGGCTGCTTGGCGCGAGCACCCTTCGAGTGATTGTGAAAGAGATCCTTCCCGCCGTGATCCGACCGGTCCTGGCGTACACCGTTGTCGTCCTTGCGGGGCTCATGGTCGCAGAGGCATCTGTGAGCTTCCTTGGTCTCGGCGTGGTGCCGCCTACCGCCAGTTGGGGCGGCATGGTTAATGCTGGCCAGGCTCAGCTGGGCACGTCCCCTGAGCTCGTCCTAATTCCTTCGGTAGTCCTGTTCCTTACAGTGTTTTCCTTTGGCACCATCGGGCGCTGGCTCCGGCAGATGACGTCCGCGACGATCGGTTGACCGTTAAGATGGTGGAACATCGCCAGTTGCCCACTGGAGAAACCTCGACCCACGGTCCGGAGAGTCGGGCGCTGCTCGAGGTAAAGGAGTTTGTGACCGAGTTCGCGACTCCGCACGGACGCGTGCGGGCGGTGGATGGCGTCACGTTCTCACTCGATTGGGGCAGAACCATGGGGATCGTGGGGGAGTCCGGGTCGGGTAAGACCGTGCTGGCGAGATCGATTATGAAGCTGACCCGTGGGAGCAATGTGAAACGCTCCGGCTCGGTGGTATTCAAGGGACGCGAGATCCTTGACGCACCGCCGCGCGAGATGCGCAAAATCTGGGGCCTTGAAATGGCGATGGTCTTCCAGGACCCCATGACGACCCTGCATCCTCTGCATCGGGTCGGTTGGCAAATCTCCGAGGCCATCCGGGAGCACAACCCCTGTTCGAGGACCGAGGCCCGGGACCGCGCCGTCGAGTTGCTGCGCTCGCTGGGGATCCCCGAACCTGATCGACGCTATCGCCAGTACCCGCACCAACTTTCGGGCGGCATGCGGCAGAGGGCAATCATCGGGATATCTCTCGCGTGTGACCCTGGCCTGCTCTTTGCCGATGAGCCGACGACTGCGCTTGACGTGACTGTCCAGGCTCAGATCTTGGATCTTCTCGGTCAACACCAGGCCGAGCGGCGCATGGCGATGGTCCTCGTCAGTCACGATCTCGCCGTGGTCGCCGGACGAACCCACGACCTGATCGTCATGTATGGGGGCCAAGTCGTCGAACGGGGGCCTACGGCGGCAGTGCTTAACAAGCCGCTCATGCCCTACACGGAGGCGCTTCTGGAATCGACCCCTCGTCTCGACTCCCCTAGCGAGTCGAGACTTCCCACCATCCCGGGTCGACCTCCCAACCCGGTTGCCTTTCCGCCCGGTTGTCGGTTCGCTCCACGCTGTCGGTACGCGCAGGCGCAGTGTCTCACCGAAGCTCCTCCGCTCGTCGCGGATCATGTCGGTGGCCGACAGCACCGTTGTCTGCTGCCCGTGGGATCCGACGCGGCCACTCACGCGCTCGAAGTCAATCACCGCAAGGGCAAGACAGCAGCGGGGGTGCCCATGGAGTTCTTCGAACAGAAGCAGGTGACGTGATGGCGGGAAGCGGAACGGCCCACCTCCGCGATGCTGGAGCGATCCTTCGGGCCGAACGCCTCGTTGTCGAGTTTCCCGCCGCGCACGGTCAGAAGGTGCATGCCGTCTCCGATGTGAGCCTGGACGTACTGCCTGGCGAAACGGTCGGCCTGGTCGGTGAATCAGGATGTGGAAAGTCGACCTCGGGCCACGCCCTGGTGCAGTTGGTCCGGCCCACTGGTGGACGCGTCGAGTTCGAGGGCCGGGACCTGACCGAGATGGGTGGCCAAGAGCTCAAAGAGACGCGAGCCCGGTTGCAGATGATCTTCCAGGATCCAATCGCCTCCCTGAACCCTTGGCGCAAGATCGTCGACATCGTTGCGGAGCCCCTCAAAATCTGGAACAAGGGTGATCGTCAGTCACGATTGGCTGCGGCACGTGAGATGTTGGATTCAGTCGGCATCGACCCGCATGTCGCTGGGGAGCGCCGCGCTGCCGAGCTGTCCGGCGGACAGTGCCAGCGGGTGTCGATCGCCCGAGCGTTGATGCTGGATCCCCAGGTGATCATCTGCGACGAGCCCGTGGCGGCGCTCGATGTTTCAGTCCAGGCTCAGATCATCAACCTGCTCCAAGACATGCGGGACCGATATCAGCTGGCCCTCATATTTATCGCTCACGACCTTTCAGTGGTCAGAAAGGTCAGTGACCGGATCCTCGTGATGTACCTCGGCAAGATTTGCGAGGTGGCCAGCAGCGAAACGCTCTTCGCGAGGCCCCGGCACCCGTATACCGCGCTCTTGCTGGCCGCTATTCCAAACCCCGATCCGAACGTTGCTCCGGTACGTATCGCGGGCATCGAAATGGAATTCCCGTCCCCGCTCGATCCTCCCAGTGGCTGCCGGTTCCGAACGAGGTGTCCCAAGGCGCAGGACCGCTGTGCGTCAGAGGAGCCCGAGATTCGCGAGCTTGCCGAAGGGCAGTTCGTTGCCTGTCATTTTCCGCTCGAGGAGAATGGCTCGGAGAATCTGTACGTCACGACAGATGTTGACATCCACTCGGGAGTGCCTCCTACCCCTCACCCCTTGCCGGTGTAGGTGATCTCGTAGAGGGAGCCATCGGGAAGGTGGTATTCACCTGTCGAGTAGCTCTTGCGGACGATCGAGACGACCATGCGATCGCCTTGGAACACCAGCGCCGGCGCGCCTGATTGGAGGCTCGTGGCGAACTCGTGCATTTCTCCGTCTTCGTCGAAACGCACGATCGCCGCATCGTACGGAGTCGGGCCCTCGAGCTTCGTCGTGTGCGCCAGATTGGCCGACCCGGGCAGGCAGGCGAAGCGCTGGCCGGCGAAGGGCCCGAACGACTGGGGGGCGTAGGTGTCCTCCACATTTCGGGTCACGGCGAGTTGATCGGCCATGTAATCTTGTGGGC
Organism: Acidimicrobiia bacterium; assembly: GCA_022827405.1. Taxonomy (GTDB): domain Bacteria; phylum Actinomycetota; class Acidimicrobiia; order Acidimicrobiales; family Bin134; genus Poriferisocius. Next base: position 3,830 of record JAJDTA010000096.1, on the reverse strand, counting down.
CGTCGAGGCGTGTGAGCACAGGATCACCATGCGGGTCGTCGACCCGCCAGAATCCGAGTTCCAGCCGGCCTGACATTTCCGCCGGTTTCTCGAAGCTGGTGTCTGGGCGGCCGGAGACGATCAGTTGGCCGGCGTGTTCGCCCCAGTCAGAGCCGGCTCTGAACACCTGCGACGGCATGAACTGCTCTCCGACATGGGCCTCGTCGCAGATGAGCCAGGGCGCAATCAAACGGTCGGGCGTAACCCGGTAGAGCACACAGTTGAGCAGTGACACGACGAAGAGCATGCCTGCCTCCGGGCTGTCGTCGTCGCCCCATCCAGCTGGACACAGAGCTCCGGACACGCCCTGTCCGATTGTGCCCGCATGGGGGACGGTGCAGAACACCTCGGGCGTGTCCCAGCCCGGCGGGACCCAGTACACGGCGTGAGTTGCGTGAGCGCCCGCCCGGCCCGGCTTGAGCTGTCCGAGGAAGAACACCTGCTCGGCGTAGTCTCCGAACGAAGCGGCTGACTTCATGGGAAACATAACCATCCCCTTGCCTATCGCGCCCGGTGGGACGATCGCCTCCAAGCGGTCGTCCTGGTGCAGTCTCCAGATCGAGCCATGGCCCTCCGACGGATCCCATCCGGGTTCGACCGCCTGCCCGCCGATGTCGCAGAAGACCAGCGATTCGTCATCCTCGATCCATCCGAGCATCGGATCGAACAGCGTCGTCGCCGGAGGGATGATCTCGCGGACCGAGAAGCCGGGTTCCGTGAATTGGAGTCGGAGCTCGCAGTCTTCGGCGAGCTGAGCTAGCTGTTCGTCGTAGCTGGTCATGTCGGGCGTGGTCCTCCCTGCCGTCGGTCTGGCAAACGGTGTCTGGCCGTCTGGACCGTTCGTGTAGCCGGTGGCCCCGGCCCGAGAGATAGCGCATCGGCCACGACATCTCCGGTTGGCGAGAGGATAGCCAGCACGGGAACGGTCACACCGGACGCTATGTACTCCTCGAGGCGCGCACGGCACTGGTCAGTCGTTCCGTGGACGCAGACCGCGTCGATGACATCCTCCGGGATGGCGGCCGCCGCGGCATCTCGATCCCCGGCATCGAACGCAGCCCAGCTCTCGGCCAGTTGATCACCACGGCCGCGCCACTCGTGAAAGGCGCGGTAAACGCCGACAGCGGTGTACGTGGCGGCGATTGGCCTCACGAGACGATTCACGAGCTCGCGATCCTCGGTGATACAGACCATGATCCGGTCGACGATCTCCGCGTCTGAGTTGTGCTCACGGACAATGGCCGTCATCGCTTTGACGTCTTCTGGTGACACCCAGTTGAGCATTGCCCCGTCGGCCTCCGCCCCGGCGAGCCGCAGCATTCGCTCGCGTAGCGCAGCGAGGATGACCTTGGGGGGTCGTTCGAGGGGCTGACCCAGACGGTATCCGCTGATCTCGAACGTATTGAACCTTTCGCTGATTCTCTCTCCCGCGAATGCCATTTTGAGGAACCTTACGACGTCGCGGGTGCGTGAGTACGGACGGTCGAAGCCGAGACCGTTGTGCCGACTGACGATGACGTCCGACGAGCTTCCGACACCGATGCTGAAGCGCCCCGGCGCGAGCTGGGCCATCGTGGCCGCGGTGCTCGCCAGCACGGCTGGTCCGCGCGTGAAGGCGGACACCACTCCTGCGCCCAGCCGCAATCGCGGCTCCCACGCGGCTGCTGCTGCCAACGGGGTTACTCCGTCGATCTGTCCAGCTTCAGCCGTCCACACGTCGGTGTAGCCGACGTCGGCGAGTTCTCGCAGAAGCGATTGATGCTGGTCGAGTGGGACCCCGGGTAGCGGAATCGTCAGTCCCCAGCGCACATGGTGTTCGCGTGCCATCCATCCCTCGGCCACAGCTTGACTTGCACTACGTCCGACGACCAACCAAGTCATCAGAGGAGCTAACAGTACACTGAATCTCTCGAAACTACCAGGAAATGGGCATCTCGGCATCCCACCGTATGTCCATTTAGAATTAGGTATTTTCCCGGGAGACAGTTCCGTATTTCCCAATCTCCAGCACAAACAGGGCCTAGGGCATCAGGACGACGCGGTAGGTGTTGAGGATCTGCTCGATGTGGAGGCGGGCTGCTCCGGTGTTGAGGGTTCGGTCTTGGGGTGGGAGGGGCAGGCTGTCCTGGTCCTCTTGGAAGCATCCGTCGGGGCAGCGGTCGCCGAAGAAGATGTAGGCGAAACCGTCGGGTTCTCGGTTCGTGCGCCACGTCAGGCCACAGGCCCACGGCGCCCAGCCTCGGATTGCAGCGGCCCAAAATCGGGTCGCTGGGAATTGGGAGGACGGTGCCGTCGTCAGCCAGGTGTCCTGGCCGATGGCAGCGAGGTCTTGTCCGGATCGGAGGGTCACCATGGGAAGATCGCAAGTCGAATTGATCCAGGCGATTCGCATGCCAGCCAGCCGGTATTCGTGGAGGATGCGGGTGCCGTGGTCGTCTGCGGGGAGATAGCGAAGCAGTGTCTCGCTGATGGCGGTAGCGTCGCTGTCGGCGGCATACAGGTAGGCGTACTCGTCTTCCGGTGTCGAGTCGAACCGCCCGCCGGCAAAGGGGTTCCCCCTCACAGTTGGGTTGAACTCGACGGCACCGAACGGGGAGATGTGAATTCGTGTGAGGGTTGTGCCCTCCGGTAGCACGAGGCGGTGCGGAGCTCCCCGATACTTCGGGGGTGGCTGCTGTTCGGGTGACAATTGCTGATTATCCGATTGGCTCTAGAAGTCCGGCTGCTACAGCCACCAGGTCTTCAGATCGGTCGGTGTCGACGAACTCCATCGGGGCGGCGTCGATGTAGGCGTTTTTTGAGATCCACCACGAGGCCACGCCCCACGGATGGTTGGCCGCGTCCAGCAATTCGTTGACGGCGCGGACTTCGGGGAAGACCTCTCGCCGTAGCCGATCGAATTGGAAGGCGGGGTACAGATAGCCGCGATCTCTGGGCAGGCCCAAGAGCCACGAGCGCTCGCGCTGCTGTCGCACTCGCTCCCGGTTCGTTGCCTTTGCTCCCAAAGCGACTGCGGCATCCTTCGGTTCGAGCATCGGCACCCGCCAGATTGCCGCCATCGCCTCGCCGCGGAGCTTGGCCTGGACCATCGCCAGGTGTGCGGCCTCGTCGAGCACATTGCGCGGCTTGCCGCCGACCTGGCGGGATAGTTCTTCTTGGAACGCCAGCAGCGCCAGCAGGCTCCGCAATCGATCCTCGCACCCCTCAAAGGCGGAATGCTGAGCCGCCACGGAAGCGGCGACATCCAGCCAGGCATCTGGTTCCGGGATGCACTCGATCATCAAGCGGGCCATCACATGATGGGCGTCGTATCGATGCTCCGAGGAATCGACGTAGTTGCGAATCAGCTCCCCGATCTCCTCAAGACCGGGATCACTGGACATGGCGGAAGCAGCCCCCCCACCCGATGTTTCATCCACCACAGCAATCCTCCCTGACGGTTACCCATTGACCATACAACCGTCAGCACCGTCAGGCTCCCCGTTTTATTGCCAAAGTCCCACGACTCCCCAATCCACTCCTCCTAGAATTCGACACTCACCAGATTGCATCCAGCAATCCCCGCCCACGTAGCTCAGTTAGGACAGAGCAGGGACCTCCTAAGTCCAAGGTCGCAGGTTCGAATCCTGCCGTGGGCGCGATGTGATGTTGCGGGACATCGGAACATTGTGAACCTGCGCGGGCGGGTGTTTTTCATGTTTTGTTTCGGGGTTGGTAGTCGGTGTTTGGGTTGAGGGTGAGGTGGCGGAGGAGTTCTCCGGTTTGGGTGTTGATGACGCGGATGTCGAGGT
>JAJDTA010000065.1 GCA_022827405.1 Acidimicrobiia bacterium | reverse complement strand
GGATCCGAGTTCATCAGCCCCTCACCGTGTCAGAGCACAGAGTTTGTTTCCAACCGCACGAAGAGCGTGTCGCGAATCGATGGTTGCCTTGGTCAACGCGGCCCCCTGTTTTGCCGAAGCTCAGTCGCCCAGGCGTTGCAGCGCGTCAGCATGGCGCTGCTTGACAAGTTCGGTGGCCGCCGCGACTCGGTCGCGATGATCGGCCTTGGCGATGTACTCACGTACTGCCTGTCTCGCTGCCTGTTCCATGGACATGCCGTCGAGCGCCGCTCGCTCACGCAGAGCGTTCTGCTCCTCCTCAGTCAATCGCAGTTCAATGGCCATCGGTGCATGGTATTAGCCAGGTGTCACACCGCCATCGGCAGCACACCCACAGACTCAGAGTCATGCCGGTCAGCGACCTTAGACGGCCACATCGTTCTATGGCAGGAGGCACCTTTGGTGACATTCTTCCCCCTTAGCGTGGAGTCAACCTAGCGTTACGGCAAGCCTCAATCCCGCCCGTTCGGCTCCCTCGAAGACGGTTGGAGTCCTGATCTTCGTCATGTACGATTCGTACATGACAGAAGTGGCAGTGAGCGAGGCGCGAGATCGATTGGCAGAGGTGATCGATGAGACACGTCGCTCGGGCGAGCCGATTTCGGTGACACGTCGGGGTCGACGAGTCGCTGTGATCATTGATTCCGATGCCTTCGACCGGCTCGTCGATATCGCAGAGGACATCGAAGATCGCTACGAGCTCGACGCGGCCCGTGCCGATGACGACTACGTGCCCTGGGATGAGGTCAAAGCCGCGCTGGGACTCGAGTGAGCCAGTACACGGTCGAATTTGCCCGAAGGGCGATCAAGTCGATCTCTCGATTACCACGTAAAGAACAGCAGCGAGTTCGAGCAGCAATAGATTTGTTGGCTGAAGAACCCCGGCCTCCTGGCTGTGTCGCTCTCGCAGGAGAGGACTCGGTCTACCGAGTGCGCGTCGGCCACCTCCGGATCCTGTATGAGGTGCTCGACGCGCGCTTGGTGATTCATGTGATCCGCGTCGGCCATCGCCGCGACGTCTATCGCCCCCGCTGAGGCCTGCTCCAACACCTACTTCCATCCCATCCGGCTCAGCCCCCCTTGCAAAATTGGACTCTGGGCTACTTGGCGAGCAGGAAACACGCAGTCGGGACTGGGCCCACTATGTCATTCGTCCTTTATGTCAAGGAAGGTGGCACTGACCTGTCTTGTGAATTGATGGCCTTAACCATCTCCTGCCATCCGCCAGGTTCTTCAACCCCATCAATCATCGCTTCCAGATCGGCAACAGGATTCTGGGGATGCTCACGCAACCAATTGAGAATGGGCTCCATTAGGTAGTGCAGCACGCAATACTCGGCTGAATTCGCTTCCTTCGTGTCCACTGATTGTGGGTTTCCGTGAGCTGCATCTGACCGGGCGTCGTACCAATCCATCACCCGATGCCATTCGGAGCACCGCCATGCATCGTAGGTACTGCCAAGTTCCTGCAGCTTCTTGATCCTACTAATGCCACCCTTGCAATCCGGAGACAGGTGGAGATAGGGACAAACTGGCCGGTCTCGGCCGCATTGGTCATTTTCGGGTAGCCCGCATCCAAACCACGTCACATGGCGTGCAAGCCGAAGGGTTTGGGGTCCGGATTGGCGATTCAACAGCCAGGCTTCGAGAGCCGCCATGACACCGAGCATCTTCAGGTCAGGGCGATGCTCTGTGGCCGCTCGGGCCAACAATCGTGCTCCTGTTACCGCCCGGCTAGGACCCTCTGCTGGCGATGGGTCCGCAAGCGAACCGCTGAGGAACTGGAATGCAGTGGAGTTTGCCCAGTCATTGTAGGAATCTTCAGTGAAGGTGAATCCAACGTAGTCACCAACAAAGCGGGACCCCGGTGCACTCTTCTCCCAGATGGCGACATATTCGACCAGTGATGCACGGATATCCCCAGACAGACCGAACGAGGTTGACTGCGTGGTCTGGCGGGAAAGCTGGAATAGCCGAAGAACGTCAAGGCTCTCCCGAAGCTCTTCCATTGCGGCATCGACATCAGATCCGCCCGGAACTTCAGCAATCGTCGACTCCATTGCTGAGTCGAGGAGTTCATATACACGATCATGAAAGAAATCGTCTTCGTCCTCTATCGGAGGCGCGTCTTGAACGAGGTCAGTACCGGCGGTTCCAGGATGAAGCGCGACACGGCCAATTTCCCACCGGTGCGGGATGCACAATCCTTCCACTGGGATCAGGTATCGATCAGGCGGCACTCGGTCAGAACTGCTTCTAGCCACGGGTCTCACCTCAGTGATTCTTGAAACCTGCGCGAGTCTGCCTGCTGCGCTAAAGACAAGCGAGCCGAACTATGGGCAACGCTTTCAGCAAGGGGTTCGAGCTCACGCTCATCGGTGGTTCCTTGGGACGTGGCGTAAACGGACCATTTGACGGCCAACCCTCAAGCCCAATGCGCCGTTGCGGACTCTCAACGGATGTCGGCTCCGGTGGCCTGCTGAGATACCGCGATGCGGTCTAGGAGAGCTGATACTGGTTCGTCGTCGGGGTCTTGGGGGACGAGTCGGCCTGCAAACGCTTCAGAGAGCACTCGACGACGCAAGGCTCCCACCTTCCCCGCTGCAGCAGAAAGCACTCCTTCGACGGCATCGAGGCGGGAGAAGTGCTCTTCGATGGCAACAGCAATCCGGCGTTGTTCCGAAATCGGACAAAGGGGGATTTCGGTCGACAGGAGATCGTCTCGTTTGAGGTTGTTGATGTTGGTTCCCGCCGCCGCTTCTCGCCACAGGTTCCTCACCGATTCCTCTTGTAGACAATAGGCGAGGAATGCAGAGTCGACATTCCCATTTGGGCGCAGGGCGACCATGAACGCCCCATGAGCTCCCCCCCAGCTCTCCCTCACTAAAGCCGACTTGCCTATGACTGAGGCACTCCCACTCGAAGTCGCTATAACAATGTCACCCCTTCGCAAGAGTTGCTCTTCAGCAACGCGTTCCTTCGGGACAAAGACAAGATCCTCATCAAGTCGGAGTCCCCCTCCACTCACGTTGCCCGCTCGAATAATCGGGACCAAGTCATCTGCATCAACTTGCGAAGATTCAGGCTTCCTGAAAGTCACACCGCGAATTAGATTCGCAACCTCACGCACACTCGTCTTTATCCAGCTGAGAGGATGGTCCTCAGTCATGCGGCCATCACCCTCGCCAGATCGCGAAATGCGTTTCAGCAGCACCGACGCTCGCTCGTCGTCGGGGTCTTGGGGGACGAGTCGGCCTGCAAACGCTTCAGAGAGCACTCGACGACGCAAGGCTCCCACCTTCCCCGCTGCAGCAGAAAGCACTCCTTCGACGGCATCGAGGCGGGAGAAATGCTCTTCGATTGCTCCGACGATCCGCTTCTGCTCTGCGGATGGAGCAACCGGGACTTGCAACATTCGTAGGTCTCGCTGTGGTAAGTGAGCGATCGTGCTCCCCTGCGTGCTGTTCCCGAATCGACCTGTTTCTGCCGACCAACGAAGGAAGTACTCGATCCACTTGATTTGGACCCCTGCTAATGGGCGAACACGATGCAATGCCTTTTGAAAGCACATGTCGCCAGCAGGTCTACTCCAGACTGCGCAGCGTCCTACCTCACCGCCTTCGCACACCAGCAGGTCACCTGGACGAAGTTCGTACTTGCGCAACTCGCTTTCCGAGAAGTCCATCTGAGCAACGTCAGATAGGTCGAAGCTATGCCACTGGACGTTCCGATTGCGCAAGTAGAGGTGTGGTTGTAGCCCCTGTCGGGATTTTCCGGACAGCATCTTTCCAAGTTGAGTCTCTGCGATTGTCCCAAGTTGGACCCATCTCCAACCAGAAGGCAGTTCACCACTCATGCGGCTAGAGCTTCAGTCAATTCATCCAGCAGCGTGTTCAGGTCGTTCCCGAACAGTTGGCGGGCCATGCCCAGTCCCCCATGGGCACTGAAGGGTGGCTGCTGGAGGTCGCCGGGGGCAACGGTGAGGCTCGAAGCAATTCGGTCTTTGATGAGATCGAGATAGGCAAGCTGGTCGTCGGTGAAGTCAGTGCCAGCACTCTGCTGTTGGTTTAGCCAAATCTCGAAGCGCTCGTTTACGAGGTCGGGGTAGGCCACAAGCTCGTTGACCTCGCCGAGGGCATAGCGGACCAGGCTTACGAGGTCGGTACTTACTCGGTGGCCGGAGCCTCGGACTTTGGATTTGTCGAGGGTTTCGTAGGCTTGCCAGAGGATGTCGGGGGTCCAGCGGTGGGGTGGGCGGTTGATGGCGCTGACGAGTTCCTTGATGTCGTCGTAGGTGAGGCCGCCGCCGTAGGGCTGGCTGTAGAGCACCTCCAGCGCGGTGATCTCATCTTTGTGATCTTCGATGAACTGCTTCCATGACTCCACTTGGGTGTAGGCCCGATCGGCAGCATCAACGGAGAATTCGCCGGAGATCACCCGGTCACGAGAGGCAGTGTCAATCACTTGCTCGTAGCTGCGGCGGATGTCTACTAGCTTCTCCCGAAGTTCGGGATTGCCAGCCAGGGGTTGGATTGCCTCCGTGATCAGCCGTTGGGTGGCCGCGGACAGTTGATCGGGGGTCGGGTCGTCGGTGCCGGTCTCGGCTGCGGCTGCTTCGTGTTGGCGGTCGGGGTCCAGGGCATCGGTGATTTGGCGGACGAGTTCGCTGAGATCGACCCCGGCAACGGACTCCACCTCGGCACGGTCTTCTGCAGTGATTCGCTGGTTGAGACGGGCTAGGCGGGAGGCCACCGAGGACACCACATCGGGGTCTCTTGAACCGAGGCCGATCTGGTTGAGCAATTGGTCGAAAGTCCTATGGTGCTGGCGCTCCAGCGGAACGGTGTCGTGCAGGTTGGCTTCGGTCACCCCTACTGCGTCCACGATCACGAAGCGGTCTTTGGCCTGGGCGTCGGGGGTGACGGTGCGCAGCTGATCGCTGTCGATGACCCGCACGCCTCGGCCCTTCATCTGCTCGAAGAAGTTGCGGCTGTGGACCATGCGCATGAACACCACGCACTCAATGGGCTTCACGTCGGTGCCGGTGGCGATCATGTCCACGGTCACTGCGATGCGGGTGGGATAGTCGGTGCGGAACTTCTGGAGCAGTTGCTCGGCGCTCTCGCCCGACTGGCCGGAGCGGTAGGTGATCTTCACTGCGCCCTGGTTCCCGAGGCCGAACTCCTCACGCACGATCTGAACGATGTCGTCGGCGTGGCTGTCGTCTTTGGCGAAGATCAGGGTTTTGGGGATGTTGACCAGGAAGCCGTCGTCGTCTCGTTCCCGGTCTTCGAACATCTCGGGCAGGGAATCCCGGAAGGTGCGCACGATGGTGCGGATCTGATCGGGAGCCACTACTTGGCGGTCGAGTTTGGCGGGGTCGTAGGGAATGTCGGCGTCGGCCTGTTCGAGGCGGGTGCTGCGGGTCTCCCGGTCGCGGAACTCGGTGACGAAGCCGGCGGGGACGGTGCCGCCGGTCTCGGTAATCTCGGTGCGGATGCGGAATATGTCGAAGTCCACATTCACCCGGTCGGCCACTGCTTGGGTGTGGCCGTACTCCATCACCAGGTTCTGGTTGAAGAAAGCCATCGTCTGGATGCCGGGCGTGGCAGTTAGGCCGACCAGGAAGGCGTCGAAGTACTCCAGCACCTGGCGCCACACGCCGTAGATCGAGCGGTGGCACTCGTCGATGATGATCAGGTCGTACGACTCAATCGGCACTCTGGGGTTGTAGGACACCTCCACCGGCTGTTCGGGAGCGGTGTCGAAGCCGGTCCGCTCGTCGAGGTCGTCGGGGAGCTCCTCGCCCCGCAGGATGGAGTAGAGGCGCTGAATGGTGCTGACGTGGACTTTGGCGGCGGCTTCGTTGGCCATATCCAGCTGCGAAGAGGTGAGACGGCGGACGTTGTACAGCTCGGTGAACTTGCGTCGGTCGCTGGGCACCTCAAAGCCCTCGAACTCCCGGACTGCCTGGCGGCCCAGGTTGGCCCGATCGACCAGGAACAGGATGCGATTGGCTCGGGCGTGGCGCAGAAGGCGGTAGCTGGCGTTGACGGCGGTGAACGTCTTGCCCGATCCGGTGGCCATTTGGATCAAGGCCCGGGACCGGTTGTCTTTGAACGACGCCTCCAGGTTGCGGATGGCCTCGGCTTGGGCCGGCCACAGCCCGGGCGGATCGGTGCCCAGGTCAGGCAGTTGGCCGAAGCCGGAGCGCAGAGTGGCGTTGCCGTCGAACTCGTTGTAGTTGTCCCGCCAGCGGGCCAGCGTCTCGGGGCGGTGAAAGGCGAATACGGGACGAGAAGTCGGGGTCGGATCGAGTCCACAGGTGAAGCGGGTAACCGTGCCGGTTGCCTCATAGCCGAACGGCAGCGAGCCATCGACGAGGAAGGCAGGCAGTTGCTCGGGATAGGCGGCCTGGTACTTGCGGGTCTGAGGCTCCACCCCGGTAAGCGTGATGTCTTCCTTCTTGGCCTCGATCACCCCCACCGCCCGCGAGTCGACATACAGCACGTAGTCGGCCGGACCCGCCTCAGTGGGAACCTCCCGTACTGCCACTCCCCTGGCGGCGGCCACGGCAGCGTGCTGGTAGTCCTGCACCACCCACCCGCACGCGGCCAACTGCTGGTCGATCTCAATCCGAGCCCGAGTCTCGGGGTTGAGGTATTCAGCCGACGCGTTCATCCGCCTGCGGCCTGATTGCAATGGCAACGAGTAGTCATGCTGCCGGGCAAGTGTAGGTGGTGCGGGTTTGAACAGCGATAGCTTGAAGCGGAGAGAGATCACATGATATATATCAATATATATTAGAAGGGCACTTAGAACTTTGCAGGTCAGGTTCGCTGATGATGAGTTGCGTCGTCTCTACCATGACGAGAGTTATCACCCCAAGGGGATGGATCGCACCCTTGCGAAAGCCTTCCGAAAGAAGGTCGCGATACTGGAGGCGGCTGAGAACGAATTGGCCCTGCGGCAGATGCGGTCACTCAACTTCAAGAAGCTGAAGGGCAAGCGTGCGGGTCAGCACTCAATCCGCATCAACGACCAGTGGCGAATCATCTTCATATTCCTCGACGGGGGAAGCGGTAAGATTGTCCTTCTAATCGAGATCGCGGACTACCACTGATGAGGGAGGAACCGGACATGGGCGAAACTGAGCCGAGTTTCACTCCAGGGGAGATCCTGAGCGACGAGTTGGAGGCACGCGGCTGGAGCACAGCCAGGTTTGCCGAGGCCTTGGGAAGGCCTGTCGAATCGACCTTGGCGATACTCGAAGATCGGACAGAAATCACCCCGGAGATTGCTGACGACATAGGGCGAGCGCTTGGAACCGGCCCCGAACTGTGGCTGAACCTTCAGGACAACTATCGCAACAGATACACCGATAGGGGCCACCGGCCGATACCGGCATAAGCAAAGAGGTTCGCCATGTTGACGGCGGGGATTAACCTTGCCTCTGCGGGTCGGGGCTGGTTATTCGGCGGGGCGCCTTCTTCGGATCGCCACTAGGGCGCCGGCTACTACGGCTGCGGCGGCTACGCCTATGCCTACGAAGACTCCGGTGTTTCCGCCTCCGCCTCCGTTGCCGCCGGTGGTGGCTGCGGCGGCGATGGTTTCGGTTGGTGCGGGGGTGGCTGCCCTGGTTGGTGCGGCCGTGGGGGCCGGGGTTGGTGCCGGGGTGGGCGCTGCTGTGGGGGCGGCTGTGGGGGCCGGGGTTGATGTGGCCGTGGGGGTTGGGGTTGTGACGACGGTTGGAGCGGCGGTGGGGGTCGGCTCTGGCTCTTCGGGCACCATGCCGCGGAACGGTCCGGTTACCTCGTAGGTGATGCCGGTGAAGTTTCCGGTGATCTCTGATTCGGGAAGGACGTCTTCGGCGTTGTTGGGGGCCTGACCGCGCTGGCTGGAGAAGTAGAGGCGGTCGCGCCGGGGATTGAAGACCGGACCTGTGATCTCTGACCCATCCTGGTCCAGGACGCGCAGGAACGGGGCGACTTCGCCCTCTGGGGTGATGATGACGATCTCCATGTTGCCGCCGTCTTCAGCCACGTACACGTCGCCGCTGCCGCCGTCGACGGTGAGGTTGTCGACGCCTGAGAGGATGGCGGTGCCCTCGGACACCATCGCCGGATCAGCCTCGTAGATCCGGCTATAGGTCTGATCGGCGGTGTTGATGGCGTGAATGATGTTGTCGAACTTGGTCGACCAGAACACGACGTCGTTGTGATACCAGATGCCCTCGCCACCCAAGAAGGCCGTCGCCTCTCCGGGCAGCTGTCTGCGGGTTAGCGTTTCGGCAGCCGACGGGTCGGGCACTTCGACCCAGGTAACAGTCCCGTCTTCTTCGACACGGTCGGCCTCGAGCAAGCCTTCACTCAAATCGGGGTAGCTGGTGGGGGTGAACCGGTAGAACAGCCCGTCGAACTGGTCCTCGGTCATATACACCTGTTGGCGATCGGGATCGACCGCAGCGGCCTCGTGGGTGAAGATTCCCATGGCCGGATGGGAGACCGACGGGTTGGCGCCCGTCGGATCGCACTCCCATATCACTCCTTAGCCGGTGAAGTCCTCCTCGCCGGACAAGAAGGTGCCCCACGGGGTTGGACCGCCGCCACAATTGGCGTTGCTGTCGCCTAGCAATCGGTAGGCATCGAGAATCTCGCCGTCGGGGCCGTAGTGAATGGCCGAGACCCCTGCGAAGCCGGGACGGAATACCTCGCTGTTGACCGTGTGGTACCAGCCGCCCTCGCCATCGTCGAACACGGCGGCTCCATCAGGGTAGACAAGCCACCGGTAGTCGGAATTCCCCACCGGCTCACCGGCCATCGCCACTATTCGAGACGTGAACCCGGGTGGCAGGAGGATGCCGTTCTCATCCGGCCCTATGCCATCGAGAGCGCCGTAAGGTCCTGAGCCGGGCTGGGCACCCACTGCGCTACCGACCAGGGGAACGGTGACGGCGCCGCCGGTGGCGACAACGGCGGCCCGCAAAAACTCGCGACGATCCATGGGCGGAGACTAATGACTCGGCCAGCAACCTGCTCGTGGGCTGGGTGAGACCCTCAGCCGCAGAGCGATCAGATGCCCAGCACCGGACGGAGGAATTTGCCGGTGTAGCTGTGGTCGGAGCGGGCGACCAGCTCTGGAGGACCCTCGGCGACCACGGTGCCGCCATTGTCGCCGCCTTCGGGGCCAAGATCCACGATCCAGTCGGCGGTTTTGACCACATCGAGGTTGTGCTCGATCACCAGCACGGTGTTGCCCTGGTCCACCAGGCGACTGAGCACAGCCAGCAGCTTGCGGACGTCGTCGAAGTGCAGGCCGGTGGTGGGCTCATCCAGGATGTAGATGGTGTGGCCGGTGGGGCGCTTGGCCAGCTCGGAGGCCAGCTTCACCCGCTGGGCCTCACCTCCCGACAGAGTGGGGGCGGGCTGGCCCAATCGGATGTAGCCCAGGCCCACGTCCACCAGGGTCTGCATGTGGCGGGTGATGGCCGGCTGATTGCCGAAGAATTCCAGGGCATCTGCGCACGACATGTCGAGCACCTCGGAGATGGTCTTGCCCTTGAACTCGATGTCGAGGGTGTCGCGGTTGTACCGGGCCCCCTTGCACACCTCGCACGGCACGTAGACGTCGGGCAGAAAGTGCATCTCGATCTTGATGGTGCCGTCGCCCGAGCAGGCCTCGCAGCGGCCGCCCTTCACGTTGAAGGAGAACCGGCCCGGCATGTAGCCCCTCACCCGCGACTCGGGGGTCTGGGCGAACAGCTTGCGGATGTGGTCGAACACGCTGGTGTAGGTGGCCGGGTTCGACCGGGGGGTGCGGCCGATGGGCTGCTGGTCGATGTTGATCACCTTGTCGAGCGCCTCGGTGCCGTCGATGCCCTTGTGCAGGCCGGGTGGGAGCTTGGACTTGTAGATGCGCTGCATAAGCGACCGATACAAGATGTCGTTGACCAGGGTTGACTTGCCCGAACCCGACACCCCGGTCACGGTCACGAAGCAGCCCAGGGGGATGTCGATGTCGATGTCGGCCAGGTTGTGCTCGCGGGCGCCCCGGATGGTGAGCCAGTCGTCGCCAGGATTCCGCCGGTGCTCAGGAATCGGGATCGACTTCTTCCCCGACAGGTACTGGCCGGTGAGCGACTCCTTGTTCTTCATCAGGTCGGCCACCGTCCCGGAGTGAACCACGGTGCCGCCGTGCTCGCCGGCACCCGGGCCGATGTCCACCACGTGGTCGGCCACCCGCACGGTCTCCTCGTCGTGCTCCACCACCAGCACGGTGTTGCCCAGATCGCGCATCCGCTCCAGGGTGTCGATTAGGCGGCGGTTGTCCCGCTGGTGCAGGCCGATGGAGGGCTCGTCGAGCACGTAGAGCACTCCGACTAGGCCGCTGCCGATCTGCGACGCCAGCCGGATGCGCTGGGCCTCTCCCCCGCTCAGGGTTCCCGCCGAGCGCCCCAGGGTCAGGTATTCCAGCCCCACGTCGAGCAGGAACTTGAGCCTGGCGTTGATCTCCTTGAGCACCTGTCCAGCGATGGCCTGGTCGCGCTCCGACAACTCCAGCGAGGCCAAGGCAGCAGCCGAGTCCCGGATCGACAACCCGCACACCTCGTCGATGGTGCGGCCGTCCACGGTCACCGCCAGCGCTAGTGGATTGAGCCGGGCACCCTGGCAAGTCGAGCAGGCCACCTCCCGCATGTACCCCTCGATCTGGGTCCGCACCGCGTCGGAGTCCGACTCGCTGTGGCGGCGCTGGAGATAAGGGATCACCCCCTCGTATCGGGCGTTGTAGCGGCGGACCCGGCCGTAGCGGTTGCGGAACCGGACCTCGGTGCGCTGGCCGGAGATTCCCTTGCCGTACAGCAATAGATCGTGGTGCTGGCGGTCGAGGCTCCCCCACGGCTGTTCCATAGGGATGTCCCGGTCCTCGGCCACCGACTCCACCAGCCGCTTGAAGTACTGGTTATGTCCCTTGGCCCACGGGGCGATGGCGCCTTCTTCGAGGGTCAGGTCCGGATCGGGAATCACCAGCCGGGGGTCCACCTCGAACACCGATCCCAAACCATCGCATGACTGGCATGCCCCGTACGGCGAGTTGAACGAGAAATTGCGGGGGGCCAGTTCCTCGAATGACTTGCCGTCGGAGGGCCGCGACAAGTGCTGGGAGAAGGTAATGGTCTGGGGCTCCTCGTCGGAGTCGGCATCGGTGGGCATGACCATCAGCTCGGCCACGCCCTCGGCCAACCCCAACGCGGTCTCCATCGACTCGGTGAGCCGCCGCTCGATTCCCTCCCGCATCACCAGCCGGTCGACCACCACCGAGATGCTGTGCATCTCGTAACGGGCCAGATCCAGGTCGTCGATTCCGTTGTCCAACTCGATCAGATCGCCGTCCACAATGGCCCGGGCGAACCCATCGGAGGCCAGCTCGGCCAACAGCGTGTCGTAGGTGCCCTTGCGGCCCCGCACCACCGGGGCCAGCACCTGGAATCTGACCCCCTCGTCCATCTCCATCACCCGATCCACGATCTGCTGGGGGGTCTGGCGCACCAAGCGCTCCCCGGTCTCGGGGTCATGGGGGATGCCGATGCGGGCGAACAGCAGCCGCAGGTAGTCGTACACCTCGGTGATGGTCCCCACTGTGGAGCGGGGGTTGCGCGATGCGCTCTTTTGGTCGATGGAGATGGCGGGCGAAAGGCCGTCGATGAAATCCACGTCGGGCTTGTCCATCTGGCCCAGGAACTGCCGGGCGTAGTCCGACGGCGACTCCACGTAGCGGCGATGGCCCTAGGAGTAGATGGTGTCGAAGGCCAGCGACGACTTGCCCGACCCGGAGATGCCGGTGAAAACGATGAGCCGGTCGCGGGGTATCGTCAGGTGCACGTCGCGCAGGTTGTGCTCACGCGCTCCATGGATGACGATCTCGTCGGCCACGCAGTGAACTTATCGGCCCGCGCTGACAATTGAGACAGAAGAGATGGAAAGAGTCGGAGAAAAGGGACCCGATTAGCCCCATGCCCTACCCCCACGTGTTCCAGCCGCTCGAGGTTGGCGGCTGCACACTGCCCAACCGCATCGTGCGCGCCGCCCACAGCACCGGAGCAGTCGGCGAAGACCTGATCGCCTACCACGAGGCCCGAGCCAAGGGCGGCGCGGCGCTCACCATTCTCCAGATCGCCGGAGTCCACCCCTCATCGCCCACCGACATCCCCGTGTTCACCGACCGGGTGCTCCCGTTCTACGAGGAGATGGCCGCCCGTCTGCACGCCGCCGGCGGCAAGGTGTTCCAGCAGCTTTGGCACGGGGGCGCGGCCATCGAGCAGCGGTCGCTTCAGAACTTCCAGCAGCCCTTGGCCCCCAGCGCCATCCCCAGCCCGATGGTAGGCGTGGTCCCCCAGGAGCTGACCCAGGCCATGATCGACGAGATGGTGGAGGCGTTCGCCACCGCGGCCCGTCGGTGCGAGCAGGGCGGGCTCGACGGGGTGGAGCTCCACGGCGCTCACGGCTATTTGATCGGCCAATTCCTCTCCCCAGCCACCAACCTGCGACATGACGACTACGGGGGCAGCTTGGAGAACCGCACCCGGTTCCTGCGGGAGATTTTGGCCGCTATCCGAACCGAAACCAGCCCCGGCTTCCCCGTCGGAATCCGCATCTCCGCCGACGACCAGATTGAAGGCGGGGTCGAGCCGGAGGAGGCCGCCGCCATCGCCAAGTTGGTGGAACCCGACATCGACTTCCTGGATGTGTCGTTGTCGTCGTACTGGCGGTTCCACCGGCTGCTGTCCACGCTGGATGAGGGACTGGGCTACGAGGTGCCCACCAGCGAGGTGGTCACCAAGGCGGTGGATGTTCCCACCATCGTCACCGGCCGCATCACCACCCTCGACCACGCCGAGCACCTCATCCAGAGCGGTGTGGCCGATCTGGTGTCCATAGTGCGAGGGATGATCGCCGACCCCGAGCTGGTAGCCAAGGGCCGCGACGGCCGGGAAAGCGAGATCCGCCCCTGCATCGGCACCTCGGTGGGCTGTGTGGCCCGATTCATGGTGGCCGGAAAGATGCGCTGTGTGGTCAACACCGCGGCCGGCCAGGAGACCAAGGTGCCGTTCGAGCCACTCGACCGGGTGGCCGAGCCCAAGCGGGTACTCGTGGCTGGCGGCGGCCCAGCCGGCTTGGAGGCAGCCCGCACTGCGGCCCTGCGAGGCCACGATGTGATCCTCTACGAGATGACCGGCGATTTGGGCGGCCAGGTCCGCATGGCGGCCTCAGCCCCGCCCCGGTCCGACTTGGGGGCGATCACCGCATTCTTGGCCGACGAGCTCGACCGCCTCGGCGTGACCGTGAAGCTCCGCTCCCCCGTCGACCCCGACGTGGTGGCCGAGGAGCGGCCCGATGAGCTGCTTATTGCCACCGGCACCACCCCCCGCCGGGGCTTCCAGATCTCCGCTCCGTCGAAGCCGGTCCCCGGCGCCGACCTCCCCCACGTCTACACCAGCTGGGAGGTGCTGGGGTTCGGCGGCCGAGCCGCGATCGGCCAAAAGGCAGTGGTATACGACGACACCGGCACATTCGAGGCCATCTCGGTGTGCGACGCGTTAATGGCCGCGGGCGCAGAGGTCACCTTTCTCAGTCGTCACGAACAGCTAGGGGCGACAATCCTGTACCCCGCGGCCACAGTCGAAGCCAGCCGGGAGCGGCTGTTTAGCGGCTCGTTCTCCTTCACCCCAGCGGTGGCGCTCCGTGAGATCACACCTGAGGCTGTTGTGGCACGCGACCTCGGCACCTACACCGAGAGGAGTTTCGAGGCTGACACCGTGGTGATCGTGGGCTATCACGACTGCAACAACGAGCTGGCCGATCACCTGCGCTCCGCAATGGATGAGAGATACGGCGCACCCCAGTTCAACATGCACCTGGTAGGCGACGTGAACGGCACCAACAGCATCATGGCCGCCATCCACGCCGGCGCCCGAGTAGGCCGGGAAATCTGACGAAGACAGCCCTCAGACCATTGCCCGAAGGTCGCGCTGCAAGTCTTTGATCTCGTCTCGCAGGCGGGCGGCGTACTCGAACTTCAACTCGGCGGCGGCGTCATTCATCTCCTCGGTAAGGGTGTGGATGAGCCGTTCGATGCCGCCGGTGTCCAAGTCGATCACATCCGGACGCCGCCGAGACTGATCCATCGAACGGGAGCGCTGGGCTCCGCCGGGAATGGGCACGCCGTCTTCGGCGGGACGCAGTTCGGCCAGAATGTCGCTGACGGCCTTGCGGATGGTCTGGGGGTTGATGCCGTGCTGCTCATTGAAGGCCTGCTGCAATCCCCGCCGCCGGTGGGTCTCCGAGATGGCCCGCCGCATGGAGTCAGTCACCATGTCGGCGTACATGACAACCTGGCCGTCCACGTTGCGGGCCGCCCGGCCGATGGTCTGGATCAGCGAGGTCTCGCTACGCAGGAACCCCTCCTTGTCGGCGTCGAGGATGGCCACCAGCGACACCTCGGGCAGGTCCAGGCCCTCCCGCAGCAGGTTGATGCCCACCAGCACGTCGAACTCCCCGAGCCGCAGGTCGCGCAGAATCTCAATCCGCTCGATGGTGTCCACCTCGCTGTGCAAGTAGCGGACCCGCACCCCCAGCTCCAACAGGTACTCGGTCAGGTCCTCGGCCATTTTCTTGGTCAGGGTGGTCACCAGCACCCGCTGGCTCGCCTCCGTGCGGTCTTCGATGAGCTTCATCAGGTCGTCGATCTGGCCCTTGGTGGGGCGTACTTGCACCTCGGGGTCGACCAGCCCGGTCGGACGCACGATCTGCTCCACCACCTGATCGGAGACGCTGATCTCATAGTCGCTGGGAGTGGCCGACAGAAACACCACTTGCCCCACCCGCTCCATGACCTCCTCGAACCGCAGCGGGCGGTTGTCCACTGCCGAGGGAAGCCGGAAGCCGTGGTCCACCAGCGTGTTCTTGCGACTGCGGTCGCCCTCGAATTGCCCGTGAAGCTGGGGCACAGCCACGTGGGACTCGTCGATCACGGTGATGAAATCGTCGGGGAAGTAGTCCAGCAGGGTGTAGGGCCGCTCACCGGGGGCTCGGCCGTCGATGTGGCGGGAGTAGTTCTCGATGCCGTTGCAGAAGCCGATCTCCTGCATCATCTCCAGGTCGTAGGCGGTGCGCATCCGCAACCGCTGGCCCTCCAGCAGCTTCCCCTCTTTCTCGAAATGGGCCAGCCGCTCCTGGAGCTCGGCCTCTATGCCCTCGATGGCCTGGCGCATCCGCTCGTCGCCGGCCACATAGTGGGTGGCCGGGAACACCACCACCTCGCTCAGGGTGTGGAGCCGCTCCCCGGTCACCGGGTCGATCGTTGTGATCTGCTCCACCTCGTCGCCGAAAAGCTGGATGCGAACCACATACTCCTCATACGCCGGATGGACTTCGATGACATCGCCCCGCACCCGGAACCGGCCCCGCACCAGGTTGGTGTCGTTGCGCTCGAACTGCATGTCCACCAGCCGTCGCAGCAGGTCGCGCTGGTCGTAGCTCTGGCCCGTTTTGGCGATGCACAGCAAGTTCTTGTACTCGTCGGGGCCGCCCAGCCCGTAGATGCACGACACCGAGGCCACCACGATCACATCACGCCGGGTCAACAGCGCCTCGGTGGTGGAGTGGCGCAGCCGGTCGATCTCGTCGTTCACCGACGAATCCTTCTCGATGTAGGTGTCGGAGGCCGGCATGTAGGCCTCGGGTTGGTAGTAGTCGTAGTACGACACGAAGTACTCCACCCGGTTGTCGGGAAAGAACTCCCGCATCTCGTTGGCAAGCTGCGCCGCCAGCGACTTGTTGGGGGCCAGCACCAGGGTGGGTCGCTGCACCTGCTCGATGGTCCAGGCAACCGTGGCGCTCTTGCCCGACCCCGTGATGCCCAACAGCGTTTGGAACCGGTCGCCCCGATCCAACCCCTCTGAAAGGGCGGCGATGGCCTTGGGCTGATCCCCGGCCGGCTCGAACGTCGACACCATCCGAAAGGCTGCGTCCCCCAAGCTGCTCACCTATGCGATGCTACCGGCCTCAATCTGGCCCTCGGCATCGGGTTCTACGAGTCCTCAGCCCCCATCAACGGCGGGCACTGCCGTTTGTACCCACAGCTCGGCGAACTCTCGCGCGGTCAAGGATTCCAGATCCTGAAGAAGAGCCGCGCCCTCCTCCCAGCTGTGCTCACTGAGTACCTGGCCAGACTCAATCTTGCGCACCTGGAACTTGTGGCTTGACGGATGCCATCCAGTGTCCCCCGCCGCCACCAGTCCGAGTATGAGAGACCAGAACACCCACAAGGCGTTGCGCAGGCCGGGAAGCCGAACCTTCTCAACCCGGAAGACCGAGCTCGCAGGGGCGAAAGAGCTAAAGGTCACAGCCCCAGGCTAGACGTGCTCGACGGGTTCTTCGTAGGACTCTTCGACGATCTCGGCGTCGCCCTCGACGATTTCTCCGCCGTCTTCAACGGCCTCGCCCTCGGCGGGAGCGGCTTCTAGGCCTTCGCCGCCTTCGGAGTAGTACTGGGCCCAAGCCTCGTCCTGGTCGGCGGCCACGTCCTCGTTCACCGCGCCGATGTAGTTGCCCTCTGCGTCGTAGGCGTGCTCGCCGAAGTGCTCTTGGAACTCGGCCGCCACCACGCCGCCCTCGGCTGCCTGCTTGATCGACAGGCTGATGCGGCGCCGGTTGACGTCCAGGTCGATGATCTTCACCCACAGCTCCTCGCCCGGGGTGACCACCTGCTCGGGCAAATCGATGTGGTGGGAGGAGATCTCCGAGATGTGGACCAGCCCCTCGATGCTCTCGCCCACCTGGACGAAGGCGCCGAACGGCACCAGCTTGGTGACCCGTCCATACACGAGCTCGCCCACCTGGTGGCTGGAGGCGAACTCCTGCCAGGGATCCTGTTGGGTGGCCTTCAGCGACAGGCTGATGCGCTCCCGGTCGAGATCGACCTCCAACACCTGAATCTCGATCTCGTCGCCCACCTGCACTACCGCGCTGGGGTGGTCGACGTGCTTCCACGACAGCTCGGACACGTGCACCAGGCCGTCCATGCCGCCCAAATCCACGAAAGCGCCGAAGTTCACCACCGAGGAGACCACACCGGTGCGGCGCTCGCCCGGCTTGAGATTGTCCAGGAACGCCTCGCGCTGCTCCTTCTCGGTCTCCTCGAGCCAGGCTCGGCGGGACAGCACCACGTTGTTGCGGTTCTTGTCCAACTCGATGATCTTGGCTTCCAGGGTCTGGCCGATATAGGGCTGGAGATCGCGGACTCGGCGCAATTCCACCAGCGATGCGGGCAAGAACCCCCGTAGGCCGATATCGACGATGAGGCCGCCCTTGACCACTTCGATCACCGGACCCGTGACAGTGCCCTCCTTCTCCTTGACTTCTTCGATGTTGCCCCAGGCCCGCTCGTATTGGGCCCGCTTCTTGGACAGGATCAATTGGCCGTCTTTGTCCTCCTTCTGGAGGACCAAAGCCTCGATTTCCTCCCCGAGGGTGACGATCTCGCCGGGGTCGATCACGTTCCGGATAGAAAGCTCCCGGGACGGAATGATCCCCTCGGCCTTGAAGCCGATGTCCAGCAGGACCTCGTCACGGTCCACCTTGACCACCTTGCCGGAGACGATCTGGCCGTCTTCCACTTGGACCATGGTGGCGGCGTAGGCGTCTTCCAAAGACTGCCCTTCGATGTCGTGATCAGTTATCTGGCGGGGAATGTAGTTCCCCTCGGCGTCAAAGGTTCCCACACCGTCGGGGGCGTCGATCACAGCCGTGGCGGCTGGCGGTGCGGGCGGGGTGGATGGGGCGGTATCGAGGTCGGACACGTTGAGTTGAGCCTCACAGGAGGAAGTGGATAGGACAATGGGCGCGGCGCAGCAGCCTGAACCGGCCCGCTGATGCTAACAGCACACTCTGAACCGGGCTACTTGGCGTCGGCCCACGTGTGACCTGAGGAGAGGTGCACTTCGAGGGGAACACTCAGCTTGTAGGCCCCGTCCATAGTCGCCACGGTGAGTTCCGCCACGTCGTCGTGCTCGCCTTCGGGAACCTCCAGAATCACCTCGTCGTGTACTTGGAGGATGATGCGGCTGGCGAACCCCCGGTCTTGGAGCGCGTGGTCGAGCCTCACCAGGGCCACCTTGAATATGTCGGCGGCCAAGCCCTGGATGCCGGCGTTCATGGCCTGGCGCTCGGCCGCTTGGCGAAGCCGGAAATTGGAGGAGTTGATCTCGGGAATCCGAAGCCGCCGTCCGAACAGGGTCTCGGTGTAGCCCCGGGTCCGGGCCTCGGCCACCGCCCGATCCATGTACTCCCGCAGCGCGGGGAAGGCCCCGAAGTAGGCATCGAGGATCACCGCGGCCTCTCCGGTGGGGATGTTCAGCCGCGATCCCAAGCCGTAGGCCTCCATGCCGTAAGCCAGACCGTAGGACACCATCTTGGCGGTGGACCGCTCCTCGATCCCCACCGCGCCGGGTTCGATGCCGAACACCTGGGCGGCCACGGAGGTGTGGACGTCCTGGCCCGACTCGAACGCGTGGATCAGCCCGGGATCCTCAGCCAGGTGGGCAATGCAGCGCAGCTCGATCTGGTTGTAGTCGGCCACCAGCAGCTCGCAGCCCTCGGCGGCCACGAACACCTCCCTGAACACGCGCCCGGTCTCGGTGCGCACCGGGATGTTGTGCAGGTTGGGGGCGTCGGAGCTTAGCCGGCCGGTGCGGGCCACCGTCTGGTTGAAGGTGGCCCGGATGCGGTTGTCGGGCTCGAGCCCCACGGCGGCCACCAGACCCTCCCCGTAGGTGGAGCGCAGCTTCTCCACTTCCCGGTAGTCCAGCAGCGCATCCACCACCGGATGCTCGCCCCGCAGCTTCTCCAGGGTGCCGGCGTCGGTGGAGTACGCCCCGGTCTTGGTCTTCTTCTGTGGGGGCAGCCCCAGCTTGTCGAACAGCAGCTCGCCCACCTGCTTGGAGGAGTTCACGTTGAAGCTCCCCTCGCCCGCGGCATCGATCACCAGCGCCCGAAGCCGCTCGGCGTCGGCCACCAGCCGGTCGCGCAAGCCGGTCAATCCCTCCACGTCCACCCCGATGCCCACGTGCTCCATGCGGGCGAGCACCCGAACCAGGGGCACCTCCATGTCATCGTTGAGGCCTCTCAGACCTTGGGCGTCCAAGGCGTCCAGGAGCGGAGCAGCCAGATGGGACACGGCCAGGGCCTGAAGACCGGCCTGCATCGCCGGCGCCACCGAATCGCGGGATTCGTCGTCGAACAGCCGGCCCTCGTCGCGCTGATCAATCCCCGGCAGCTCCATCGACGTGTGGGTTCGCATCAAATCGTCGAGCCCGTATCGCCCGCTGGCCGGATCCAGGAGGTAGGCGGCGATCTGGGCATCCAGCGTCAGCCCGGCGGCATCGATGCCCTGAGACAGAAGCCATAAGACAAACGGCTTGACGTCGTGGCCCATGAAGGAGGTGTCACCGCAGAAGAATGAGGCCAGTGCGTCGTGGCCCGAGGATTCCAACAGCTCGGAGGGCAGCCAGACGGTTTGGCCGGCGTCGCGGTCGGCAACCAGGGCCAGGCCCAGCAGCCGGCGTCGATGGGGTTGGCTCCGGTCGAACGGGTCGCCCCAGCCCGCGGCCAGGGCCACCGGCTCGCCGCTATCGGCCAGCCGATTCAGCGCTTCGGCAGCGGCGTCTGCGGTTGAGATGGTCTCGACCTCGGCCTCCAAGACCCCACCAACGTCGCCGTCATCGCCCAGATCCACATCCAGCACTTCGGTCACGAAGTCGCGGAGGCTCCTGAACTCCAAAAAGTCGAACAGCTCCTCGATCTCGGCGGTCTTCGGCGGGGCCAAATCCAGATCGTCCACGCCCAGATCAAGGGGGACGTCTCGCAGCAGCTCCATCAGCTCCAAATTGAGCTTCACCCTCTCTTGGGCCTCGTCCAGGTTCTGCTGGAGCTTCGGGGTTTGGTCGGCCACGTGCTGATACAGCTCGTCGATGGAGCCGTAGGCGTTGATGAGCTTGGCCGCGGTCTTCTCCCCCACCCCGTTCACGCCGGGCAGGTTGTCGGAGGGGTCGCCTCGCAGGGCGGCGTAGGCCACGTAGTCCGACGGCTTCACCCCGGTGCGCTCCTCAATGCCGGCCTCGTCGTAGAGGGCGTAGTCGGACACCCCCCGCTTGTTGTAGAGCACCCGAACGTGGGGATCCTCCACCAGTTGGTAGGCATCCCGGTCGCCGGTGACCACGATCACGTTCTCGCCCCGGTCGCGGGCCTGAGTGGCCAGCGTGGCGATCACATCGTCGGCCTCCACTCCCACGTGGTCCACCGCGACGATCCCCAGCGTGTCCACCAGCTGGCGGACAATGCCCATCTGCTGACGCAGCGCTTCGGGAGTCTCCTCCCGGTTGGCCTTGTAGCTGGATTCCCGCTCGTGGCGGAAGGTCGGCTCGCGCCGGTCGAAGGCCACCCCTACCCGGTCGGGACCGTGGTCGCGCAGGAGGGTCAGGAGCATCCTAGTGAAGCCGTACACCGCGTTGGTCACCTGCCCGCTGGCGGTGGTCATGTCCTCGGGCACCGCGAAAAATGCCCGATACACCAGCGAGTTCCCGTCCACCAGCATGACGGTTCCCCGCTCAGCCATCGGCCTTGCCCTCGCTCAGAGTTCTCAACTGGTCAGTGCTCATCTCGATGATCTCAGCGGACACCTCGGCCATGGAACGACGCCCGCCCATGGCCCGGTGCTGGATGAGACTGTAGGCATCGGCCTCCGACATCGAGCAGACGTCCATGAGACGCCCCTTGGCCCGGTCGATTGCCTTGCGAGCCTCCAACCGGGCTTCGGCCCGCTCCACCTGGTGGTTGAGCTCCACCAGCTCCTTGAAGCGCACCAGAGCCACCTCCACCGCAGGCACCAGTTCTGCCCGCTCGAACGGCTTGACCAAATAGGCCAGCGCGCCGGCGTCAGCGGCCCTGGCGATCAGGTCCCGCTGGCTGAACGCGGTTAGTAGCAGCACGGCGCACAGCCGTTCGTCGCGGATCTGGCCCGCCGCGGTGATGCCGTCGGTTCCCGGCATCTTCACGTCGAGGATGGCCACGTCGGGGCGGAGCTCTCTCACCAGGCCCAGCACCTGGTCGCCCCGGCTGGTCTCTCCCACCACTAGGTAGCCCTCCTCCTCCAAAGTCTCCCGAAGGTCGAGGCGGATGATGGCCTCGTCCTCGGCCAGCACGATTCGCACTGGTT
>JAJDTA010000115.1 GCA_022827405.1 Acidimicrobiia bacterium | reverse complement strand
CGGATGAAGCTGGAAGGGGACTACGCCCGCTGGGTATTCGGCCTGCGCCCGCTGTTGGATTCAGCCGAGTACGACGACTTCCGGTCGGCCCTGGGCGAGTTCACCGACTTCTGATCGGCACTCAGCCTCGGCGCTGGGCGTCTCTCAGGTCGGAATAGGCCAGCAACTGTGCGCCAGAGCGCTCGACAGCGGTGCGCAGCGACGGGTCGTGGGCGACTAGCAGGTATTGCTCTACCCGACTGAGCCAACCCGGATCCATCTCGCGCAGTTCGGGGGTGTCGATGGCTGGCGATACCACCAGTTCGGTCACGCCGGCCCCCAAATTCTCCAACGCCTCCTCCAGGGTCCGCCGAGCGGGACGGCCGCGTACCTGCACCAGGTGGTCGGGGGCCAGCACACCGGCATCAGCGGCGAGGCGGCGGAACGGGAAGCCAGCCCGACGTTCCTGATCGCTTCCCCCGAGGCGCATGGGCAGCGCCATCTCCACGGCCAGTTCCAAGTAGACATCGAAGAACTCGGGGCGCATGAGCAGGGTGTCCAGGTGGGGGCTCAAGTGGGTCAAGTCGCTGCCCCACTGGCTGGCTCGTTCGATCTGGGCTCGGCACTCCCGGTGAGCCTCGTCGAGGTCGCCATGCTCCCAGGAGTCGGCCGGGGTGCGGGGGAATCCGCCGTCGCCGTCCAACAGCGACGGCGCCTGGGTGATGGGTCCCCACCGGTAGTTGTCGAACTCGGCGTTGAGGGTGAGATCGACCCCCACCGGAGTGTGGGCGAAGCGACCGGCGGCATCCCGGGCCCACGGGCACGGCACCATCAGGCTGGCCGCGGTGGCCACCCCGATGTCCAAGCACTCGGCAATGGCCGCGTTTGCTGCATGGGATTGACCCAGGTTGTCGCAGGTGATGATGAGGGCTCGACCCTGGGGGGCGCCGCCCAAGCGTTCCAGTAGCTCGCTCACTACTCGAAAGCTATCGCCCCTAGCACCCAGAGGCGGTCACTCAAGGACGACATCGGCGCTGCCGCAGGCATCCCACAGCCCCAACCCCTGTTCCCGGGCCGAGGCCGCGGCCGCATAAAAGGCACCAGCGTGGATGGTATTGGGATTGATGATCAATGCCTCGGCATAGCCGTGGGCGGCAATCTCGAGGTTGACGAATAGGCCGTCGTCGGCTCGATGGATATAGGCCAGCAGGCGGTCGTAGCGGTCGCGGGGCTCAGCGTCGCGGGTGAGGCGCACCTCGGTGCCCGGCGGTAGGAGCGACTTGGTGAAGGCAGTGGCCTCGTCGCCGAAGCACTCGACCGGCAAGAACCCGCCGGTGGCCTCAGGAGTGTCGATGCCGATCAGACGCACTCGCTCGGTGCGGCCGGCCACCTCTGCAATCACCGTGTCCCCGTCGACCACCTCGGTCACAATGGCCGATGCCCCCACAAGTCCCGCTGTCGGCTCAGTGGGGCTGACAGTTTGGCCGACGAATCCAATTGAACTGGACGAGCAGCCGGCGGCGGCCAGAAGTCCGCAGACCAGCAGCCCGGCCGTGGCCCATCCGGTCGCTCCGGATGAGGCGGCAGCCTGCGGTTTCACGCAGCACGGGGAATGTCGTCGGAGGGCGTGGGTGACGGCAGACCGGCGGGGGAGTGGCTTTGCAAGGCCGCTCTGGCCTGAGCTAGGCCCCGACGCCCGATCTCCTTGGTGCGCTCATCGATCCGCCAGTCTGGCGGTGCCTCCAAAAGCGTGAGCTGTTGCTTCATGCTTCCAGTATCCCGGTGGGAGTGACAGTTTGGACCGGGAAGAGGAGGATTTCTTCAGAGATTGCCTATGAAGTGGGGAAAGGCCCGTGCTAATGGGTTTGGCCGCCGCTGGTCATGCTGCGGTACACCTCAAGCAACGCCGCCTTCTGCTCGTCGGAGAGGCTGGCGTCAGCTCTGATGGTGGCCTCGGTGTCGGTTGCACCGCCAGGGTTCTCGCCGTTGGCGTCGTCGATACCGGCGGCTTGGGCCAAAAGGGTTTCCGCCGACAGGTTCAACGCAGTGGCCAGCGACTTGATCACCCGCACCGACGGCTGGTGCAGTCCCCGCTCCAGCTGGCTGAGGTAGGGGTTGGAAACCTGGGCGAGGTCGGACAGTTCCCGCAGGGTGAGTTGAGCCAGCTTGCGCTGGCTGCGGAGGTAGCTTCCGAATGCTTCTACGGCGGATTGATCCATGGTTCGGTCTCAGTCGTACTCGTAGAAGCCCTTGCCGGTCTTGCGGCCCAGATGGCCAGCCGCCACCATGCGCCGGAGCAACGGGGGCGGGGCGTTGTGGGAGCCCTTGAACTCCTCGTAGAGCACGTCGGCCACCGCCTCGATGGTGTCCAGCCCAATGAGATCGCAGAGCGACAACGGGCCCATAGGATGGCCGCAGCCGTGCATCATCCCGCTGTCGATGTCGGCCGCGCTTACCTTGCCCTCGTCGAACATACGGATGGAGTCGAGCAGGTAGGGGACCAGCAGCCGGTTGACCACGAAACCAGCTCGGTCTCGGCAGCGGATCACCCGCTTGCCCAGCACCTCCACGGCGAAGCGGTCGACCCGGTCGATGGTCTCCAAGGACGTGCCCAGCGAGCGAACCAGTTCCACCAAGGGCTGTATTGGGGCTGGGTTGAAGAAGTGCATGCCGAGCACCATGTCTGACCGGCTGGTGATGGAACCCAGGGTGATGATGGGAATGGAGGACGTGTTCGTGGCCAAGATGGCGTTTGGGGCCATCACCTTGTCCATGGCCCGAAACACCGACAGTTTCTCTTCCA
>JAJDTA010000051.1 GCA_022827405.1 Acidimicrobiia bacterium | reverse complement strand
CAGCTTGGAATGTTACCCGGCGCTGGAGGGAAACGGCTAAGCCACTAAGAGAGGTTCTTGCCGCCGAAGATCTCGGAGACGGAGGTGTCCTCGAACACGGCGTCGATGGCGTCGGCGATGATACTGGCCACCGACAGCACTTCGATCTTGTCTATCTGCTTGTCGGGCGACAAGGGCAGGGTGTTGGTGACCACCACCTTGGAGATCACCGAGTTCTTTAGCCGGTCGATGGCTGGGCCGGAGAACACGCCGTGGGTGGTGGCGGCAACGATGGTGGCTGCCCCCCGGGCGGCCAGCGCATCGGCCGCGGCCACGATGGTGCCCCCGGTGTCGATCATGTCGTCGATGAGCACGCAGGTGCGGCCCTCCACGTCGCCCACCACCTCGATGACCTCCACCGCGTGCTTGACGTCCATGGCCCGGCGCTTGTGAACGATGGCCAGGTCGGCGTCCAACTCATTTGTGTAGCGCTCGGCCACCTTCACCCGACCGGCGTCGGGCGACACGATCACCAGTTCGCCGTTGAAGTCCTTGAGATAGTCGACCAGCACCGGCATGGCGGTGAGGTGGTCCCAAGGGCCGTCGAAGAATCCCTGGATCTGCCCGGAATGGAGATCGACGCTCAACATTCGATTGGCCCCGGCGGTGCGGAATGTATTGGCCATCAGCTTGGCGGTGATGGGCTCGCGGCCCGCGGCTTTGCGGTCTTGGCGGCCGTAGCCGTAGAAGGGGCACACTGCGGTGATCCGCTTGGCCGAGGCTCGGCGGGCGGCGTCCACCATAATGAGATGCTCCATTACCGAATCGTTGATGGAGGCGTCGTCGTGGGCGGTGTGGCTCTGGACGATGAACACGTCGGTGCCCCTCACCGACTCCTCGAACCGGCAGTGGATCTCTCCGTTGGCGAAGTCGGCGATGTTGGGCTCCACCAACTGCTCGCCGAGGGCCTCGGCGATCTCAGCCGCCAAGTCGTGATTGGCCCGGCCCGAGATGATGGCCAACTTCTTTTTGGTGACAAGTTCCATAGATTCAGTTTCCTTGTGTCGAACCAGGTGGGATCTGGGCGCCGGGCTCTAGTGTGATGTAGGCCCCCACATGGGCATCGGCCCCGATCTCAGCATCGGTGGCCGACACCGCCTCCAGCACCGCTCGAGGGCCGACCACGCAATCCACCAAGTGGGTGTGGGGGCCGATCACCGCACCCTCACCGATCACCGTCTGGCCTCTGAGCACGACACCGGGGTGAATAACCACATCGGGGGCCAGCTTCACGCTCACATCGATGTAGGCACTGTGGAGCGCCATGATGCGCACTCCGGCGACCATCCAGTTGCGATTGATGCGCTGGCGCATCTCCGCCTCGGCGAAAGCCAGTTGCTCCCGGTCGTCCACTCCCTGACCCTCGGCCTCGTCGATGGCGAACGACCCTGCGTCATGGCCGGCAGAGGTGAGCACGGCGACCGCATCAGCCAGGCTGTACTCGCGCCCCGAGTCGCTGGCCGCCAGCCGGCGCAAGGCCGGAGACAGCAGGCCGCGGCGGAAGCAGAAGACCTCAGCGTTCTCCTCGGCCGAGGTAGCCACGGTGGCCGCTGACCCGGAGAGCCGGTGCTGGGCGGCCAGACCCCGCAGCGTCTGGCCCTGGATGAGCGGCATGTCGGCTGATACCACCAGCACGTCCTCGTCATCCACATCGCTGTCCAAAGCCGACACGCCCACGGCGGCGGCATCAGCCGTGCCCCGCTGCACGGGCTGCTCGGCGAAGTCGATGCGCAAGTCAAACGCCTCCTCGGTGACATGCTTGGCCACTTCTTCCGCCCCGAATCCCACCACAACAGTGATTTGGCGGGGATTGACCGCAGCCACCGCGTCGATCACATGCAGCAGCATGGCCCGGCCGCAAACGTCATGGAGAGGCTTGGGCCGCCCCGACCGCATGCGAACGCCCCGGCCCGCAGCCAAGACCACCGCAGACAGGGGCAGGAATTCAGCGGTCATGGGTTCAGCCGGCCAACCCGCTCTGCACCTTCACGGATGTATTTCTAGCGCGATTTCTACTGCCGCTGGCGAGGCAGGACTCGAACCTGCAACCTCCTGGTCCAAAGCCAGGCGTTCTGCCACTTGAACTACTCGCCAAAGAGCCCTTTGCTATGCAGTCATCAGGCACCAATTTCAGGCTACCCCATCACCAACCAGGTGAACTCTCGGGTTATTGATGCGGGCGCTGGCCGGGCTAGCGTGGGCGCACCATGGGATCGTTGATCAAAAAGCGCCGCAAGCGGATGCGCAAGAAGAAGCACAAGAAGATGCTGAAGCGCACTCGCTTCCAACGGCGGGCCCGCGGCAAATAGCCCCCAGCTATCACCCACCGGTCGGAATGGTGCCCACCACGATGCGGCCTTCGCCGGGGTAGGCGCCCTCCACAAACCAGGTAGAACCGCTGCCCGCAAGCCGCGCCGTCTGACCGGTGGCCTGTTCCAGCGCCCGGCGGTACTGGTCCAGTCGGGGTTCCACTTCGAGGGCGGCGGGCTCCAAGTCGTTGCCGTTCGCTCCCGTTGGGCCTCCCATCTCATCCCAACGGCGATACACCGCCGGCGTGGAGCAGCCGAACGGGGGAATAAGCAGGGTGAGCGTCCGGGAAATGTGCTCCAGCGGCTGAACGAGTTCGCCAATTCCCTGGACCCGGGCCCGACCGCCGACCAAACAGAAGGGAACGTCGGCCCCTAGTTGTGCTGCTCCCTCGACATCGGTATAGCCAGCCCAGCGGAGGATGGCGGCCGCGTCAGCCGACCCTCCTCCCAACCCGGCCCCCGGCGGGATTCGCTTGGCCACCGTGACCCGGGCATCCCGACCGACCAGAGCCAGCGCCCGGGTGATGAGGTTTTCGTCGGGGTCGATCTCGCCTCCGCCCTCGATGACCACCCCGTGGCCCGCCTCGACCTCCAGCGTGTCGGCCAAGTCAAGCGTCACCATCTCCGCATCGATCAAGTGGTACCTGTCCTCTCGCACCCCGGTGATGCTGAGCGACAGCGTGAGCTTGGCCGGTGCGGTGACCGTAGTCATCAAGACGAGGCTATGGCAGCGAGCTCGGCCCAGTCGGCGAGGGTTAGCTGCTCGGGGCGGGCGGTGGGGTCGATGGCGGCTTGGGCGAATTCGTCGGGGGTGAGGTGGGTGGACAGGGAGCGGCGCAGCATCTTGCGGCGCTGGCCAAAAGCGGTGCGGATGAGGGTGAACAGATGATCGGGGTCGACGTCGACCGCCGGTGCCAGCCGGCGCTCCAGCCGCACCACGGCCGACGACACCCGAGGACGGGGGTAGAACACCGTGGCGGGTACTGAGCGGACGATGCGGGCTTCGCACCAGTAGGCCACTTTGAGGGTGGGAATCCCGTAGGCCTTTGTGCCTACCGGGGCGACCAGCCGCTCGGCCACCTCTTGTTGGACCATGAAGGTGAAGCTTTCGATGCGGGGCTCGTTGTCCAGGAGTTCCAAGAGCAGTGGGACGGCGATGTTGTAGGGCAGGTTGGCCACCAGGGCCCAACGTCGGTCGGCGGAGCCGAGCTTGGCACGCCACTCTGGGGTGGTGGCATCGGCGTGGACGATCTCTACGTTGGGGACGTCGGCGGTTTCAGCCAACGGGGCCAGCATGTGGCGATCGGCTTCAACGGCCAGCACATGGTGGACCTCGGCAGCCAGCGCCCCGGTGAGGGAGCCGAGACCGGGGCCGATCTCCACCACCGACTGATCGGGAGCCAGCTCCGCGGCCCGCACCATCGCCGCGATGGTGTTGGGATCGACCACGAAGTTCTGGCCCATGGCCCGGCTCGGGGCCAGGCCGTAGCGGTCGAGCAGATCCCGCACCTGGTTGCGGGTTAGGGTCACGCGTCGAGCCGGTAGAAAAACGCGGCGTTGTCCCAGGTGTGCTCGGCCACCGTCTCGGAGGGCACGCCGTGGACTCGGGCCAGCGCCTCCCCCACCAGGGGTAGGTTGGCTGGGGTATTGGGCTTGCCCCGCAGCGGGACGGGGGCCAGATACGGCGAATCGGTTTCCACCAGCAGGCGGTCCATCGGACACAGTTCGGCCGCAGCCCGCACGTCATCGGCCGAGGGGAAGCTCACGATGCCGCTGAACGACAGGTACGCCCCCCGATCCAACGCGGCCCGAGCTTCATCGGCGCCGCCGGTGAAGCAGTGGAACACCGTGCGCTCGGGCACGCCGCCCTCGTCGAGTATGGCGAAGGTGTCGTCCCACGCCTCCCGGGTGTGGATCACCAGCGGCATCCGGTGCCGGTGGGCCATTTCGATGTGGGCTGCGAACACCACCTGCTGGTCGGCGGGGGGCGAGTGGTTGTAGTGGTAGTCGAGCCCGCTCTCCCCCACCGCCACCACCCGGTTGGATCCCAGCATTTCCTCGATCCCGTCGATGCCGTGACGGGCCTCGTGAGGGTGGACACCTACCGTGGCCCATACCCGGTCGCAGGCTGCGGCCTTGGCCACGGCGGCGATCGAGGTGGCGGCATCGGTGCCCACGTCGATCATGCGCTCTACCCCGGCACTCGATGCTTGGGCGACCGTGGCTTCGAGGGTGTCCGACTCCAAGTGGCAGTGGTTGTCGATCCAGCGCACCTTCAGCCTTTTCGGCCGCCAACCGGAGCAGCTGTAACCAACGGAGATTGCCGGCTCACCCCGTCACCCCTTCAGCCGGGGAAACAGCGGATCGCCTTCAGCCACCGGCAACCCACCGGGATACTGCCCCCAGACCGCCGCGGCGGGCAGCCGTTGGTCGAGGGGGGTGCCGTCGAGTCCCAAGCGGGTCCAAGCCGCTTCGCAGGAAGTGGGAATGGCCGGACAAGCCATGATGCACACGATTCGGAGGGCCTCCAGGGCATTGCCCAGCACCGTGTCGACCAGGGGACCGGGATCCATTTTCCATGGCTCGGTGGCCTGGAGGTACTCATTGGTTTCGCGGATCAGCCGCCAAGTGGCCTCCAGAGCCACCGACGGCTGGAAGCGGTCCCAGGCCGCCGCGGCATCGGCGTAAACCTTGGCGGCAATGTCGGCCAACGGGTGGTCGGCATCGGGGGCAGGGCCGATTCCCCCGCACTTCTGGTGGACCAGGGTGGAGGTTCGCTGCAACAGGTTGCCGAAGTTGTTGGCCAGATCGGTGTTGTAACGATGCTGGAGAGCCTCGTGACTCACCTCGCTGTCGGGGCCAAAGGGCGTGTCCCGCAACAGGGAGTAGCGAAAGCCGTCCACGCCGAAGTCGGCGATGAGGTCGGTGGGCGAGATCTGGTTGAACGCCGACTTCGACATCTTCTCCCCGCCCACCAGCAGCCAGCCGTGGACGTGGTAGTTGGGCAGATCGGTGACCCCGGCGGCCAGAAGCATGGCCGGCCAGTACACGCAATGGAAGCGGATGATGTCCTTGCCAAGCAGGTGACGGACCGACGGCCACCAGGCGGCGAACTTCTCGTCGTCATGGCCGTAGCCCGCCGCGGTGGCGTAGTTGGTAAGCGCGTCATACCACACGTAGAACACGTGGCCCTCGGCCCAGGGCACCGGGATGCCCCAGTCGATGGAGGTGCGGGTGATGGAGATGTCCCGCAGACCGCCCCGAATGATGCCCAGGGCCTCATTGCGGTAGCCCTCGGGAGTGATGTTGGCAGGGTTCGACTCGAACCACTCCAACAGCGGTCCCTCAAACTCGGAGAGCTTGAAGAAGTAGTTTTCCTCGGTCATCCGCTCCACCCGGCCCGACTCGACATCTTCTTCGGTTACGTCTTCTTCGGAGACATAAGCCTCGTCGGATACCGAGTACCAGCCGTCGTAGACCGCCGAGTAGATGTAGCCGTTGTCGTAGGCCCGCTGCATGAGCGTCTGAACCGAGCGGTGGTGGCGGGGTTCGGTGGTGCGGATGAACTCGTCGTTGGCCACCCCTAGCTCGGCCCACGCCTCCCGAAAACGCTGGCTGGTGCCATCAGCCTGGTCTAAGGGGGACAAGCCGTTTGCCTCGGCGGCCCGCTGCACCTTGAGGCCGTGCTCGTCGGTGCCAGTCAGATAGAAGACGTCTTCGCCCAGCAGCCGATGCCAGCGGGTGACGGCGTCACCGTTGAGCACGGTGTAGGCGTGGCCGATGTGGGGGGCGTCGTTGACGTAGAAGATCGGGGTCGTCAGGAAATAGCGCGACACCGCTTCACACTACTTCCATCAGTCCGTTGATCCCGATGTGTTACTCCCCGAACATCTCGGCAGAGCGGCGGGCCATCTCGTCGGGGGACACGTCCTCCACGTGGGTGGCCACGTGCCAGCGGTGGCCGAACGGGTCGACGAACATGCCACCCCGGTCGCCGTAGAACTGGGTTTCAACCGGCCGCTCAGCGGTGGCTCCGGCGGCAACGGCTTTGGCGTAGGTGGCGTCGGCGTCTTCCACGTACACGCTGATGGTGACCGCGGTGCCGCCGATGGAATTCGGTCCCAACACCCCCATCTCGGGGTACTCGTCGGACACCATGATGAGCCCGTCGCCGATGGCCACCTCCGCGTGGCCGATCATGCCGCCGGGTGCGGAGATCCGCATGCGCTCGGTGGCGCCGAACACCTCGACCATGAAGTCGATGGCCGCAGCCGCGCCGGCCACACACAGGTAGGGGGTGATGCGGGGATAGTCATCCGGAATGGGCTTGACATCGCTCATGGGGACCTCTCTTGAATCAGGAAAATACCGGCCGGGTCAGTCTGCCAGACTCATCTGGTACACGGCTCGTCGGGATACGCCGAGGTCGGCGGCCACCGCGGCGGCGGCATCCCGGCGGGACAGGCCGTCGGCCAGCCGCTCATCGAGGGCCATCTTGATTTGGGATTCAGATGGCGGCGCCGGGTCGGGGCAACCGGCCACCACCAGCACGTACTCGCCTCGGGGTTCGGTTTCTTCGGCCCTGGCGACGGCATCGGCCAAGGTGCCCCTCCAGATCTCTTCGTGCAGCTTGGTCTGCTCCCGAACGATGGCGACAGCCCGATCACCGCCCAGCGCCGATGCCATGTCAACCAGGGTGCGAGCCAGCCGGTGCGGGGCCTCGAACAGCACTGTTGTGCGGGTTTCCTGGGACAGCTCCTCGAGGCGGTCGAGCCGGTGGCGGCCCTTCTTGGGCAGAAACCCCTCGAAGCAGAAGCGCCCGGTGGGCAAGCCGCTCACCACCAGGGCTGAAATCGCAGCCGATGGGCCGGGCACCGCTTCCACCTCGCCTCCCGCCTTGAGGGTGGCCTTGACCACTTTGGCCCCCGGATCGGAAACCGCCGGGGTGCCGGCGTCGGTGACCAACGCCACCATCCTCCCACCCATGATCAGCTCGGCGATCTCGGCCGCACCGGCTTTCTCGGTGTGCTCGTTCACGACCAACAAGCGGGGAGCAGTCACCCCGGCATGGGCCAGTAGGCGACCGGTGCGGCGAGTATCCTCACAGGCCACCACGTCAGCTTTGGCCAAGACCTCCACTGCCCGTGGGGACAAGTCGCCCAGGTTGCCGATGGGAGTGGCAACCAGTACCAATCTGCCAGCCATGCTTCCTCCAGCGTGGTTGGATCATCCCCTCCCGCTACCAGCAGTCTGCCTCACCTGCAAGCGGTCACCGGGTTTTATCCCCCATCGGGCGAACGAGCCCGCTTCGGCCTCCAATACCGCTCGGGCCCGCCAAACCGGAAGGCCGATCCGGTGGCGGGCCATCGTGGCGGTTTTCAACACCACCAGATCGCGGTCGAGGTGGGCCACGTCAACCGGAAAGCGCATACCCACGGTGTGCACTGAGAACGCGGGCCGCAACAGCAGCGCATTGTCGAACTCATCGCGGCCCAACAGCCCCACCGCCCGCTCGCGCCAACCTGTGGCGATCTCCACAGTGGCCAGCACCCGGTCGTCGCAGACGAGCCACGCCATCACCAGATTTTCCAACTCCAGCGGCGATTGTTCAAGAGGGCGGCCTGTGATCCTCAGACATTGAAGCGAATCTCCATGACATCGCCGTCGGCCACCGAGTAGTCGCGGCCTTCGGTGCGCATCACGCCCAGCTCTTTGGCCTTGGTCCAACCCCCGGCATCTAGCAGCTCCTGCCAGCCAATCACGTCGGCTCGGATGAACCCCCGCTGGAAGTCGGTGTGGATCCGCCCGGCCGCTTCGGGAGCAGTGGCCCCCAGGCGGTAGGTCCAGGCCCGGGTCTCCTTGTCGCCGGTGGTGAAGAAGGTCCGCAGGCCCAGCAGGTCGTAGGCCGCATGGGTGAACCGGCCCAGAGCCCCCTCGCCCAAACCCAGGCCTTCGAGCATCTCGGCCCGCTCCTCGGCGGGAAGCTGGGCCGCTTCGGCTTCGAGCTGCACGCACACCGCCATGGCTATGGCCCGGCCCTCCAGCTCGGCGGCCACCGGCTCGATCACCGAATCGGCGGCGTCAAGCTGGTCCTCGCCGATGTTGACCACCGCCAGCACCGGACGGTTGGTGAGCAGGAAGCTCGCCCACAAGTCAGTGCGCTGTTCGGCCGTCAGGTCGCTGCGGTACAGCGGGACGCCCTCCCCCAGCACGTCGGCGGCGGCTTCCAGGGCGGCCACCTCGCCGGCCAGCGACCGGTCTTGAACGGCGGACTTCCGCCGCTTGACCAGCCGGTTCTCCACCGACTCCAAGTCGGCCAGCGTCAGCTCGATCTCCAACACCCTGAGGTGCTCCAGAGGATCGGTCGGGCCGGGCACGTCCGGGTCGACGAAGGCTCGGAGCACGTACACCACCGCGTCCACCTCCCGGATGCCGGCCAAAAAGCGGTTGCCCAGCCCTTCTCCCCGGCTGGCCCCCTCCACAAGCCCCCCAATGTCGGTGAACTGCACGCTGGCCGGGGTCACTTTGGGAGAGCCGCTCAGCTCGGCGATGGCGTCAAGACGGGGGTCGACCACTTTGGCCACGCCAACATTGGAGTCGGTGGTGGCGAAGGCGTAGGGGGCAGCCAGCACGTCCGATCCGATCAGGGCGTTGTAGAGGGAGGACTTGCCGGAGTTGGGCAGTCCGACGAAACCGAAGCGCTCCACGGGTCGTTCACGCTACTTGGAGTCGGTAGTCTTTCTAGAGACGCGGAGGTTTGAATGTCGAAGCGCACCCAAAAACGCAAGGCCAGAGCACGGCGTAAGAAGGCCAATCATGGGCGGAAGCCCAATGCCGGGCGCAACAGCTGAGCCTCACCCTCATTCTTCTTCCATTCCCGCGGGAATACTGGTCTACGACGGCGACTGCGGGTTCTGCACGGCGACCGCCCGTTGGGCGCAGCGCCGACTGAGCGACAACTATCGGGTGGTCCCCTCGCAGCAAGTTGATCTGGACGCCCTCCACCTCACCGAAGAGGACGTAGCCCGCTCAGCTTGGTGGATCGGCCCCGACGGCACCCGCTGGGACGACCATCGCAGCATCGCCGGTGCACTCGGGGCGATGGATGGATTTTGGCCCGTAGTGGGCCGGCTCATGACTTTGGGACCGGTCAACCCGCTGGCCGGCGGCGTGTACCGCCTAGTGGCCAACAACCGCTCCCGCATCCGCTGGCCGGGGGCTACAAAATGCGATCGTCGGTGAGATAGCCGTGGCGGGCAGCGACGTTTTCGGGCAGCGGGGCCGAATTTCGCTCGTAGACCTGGGCGGCGGGGCCGCTGCGGTAGTTGAGGAAGCGATAGCCCACGGGGCCGGCGGTGATGCGGTAGCGGACGTCGGCGGGAATACACAGGATGGCCCCCGGTTCGGCTTTCAGTGATCCCAGAGAGATGCTTCCATCGAGCAGGTAGATGATCTCGTCTTGTGAGTGGTGGTGGGCGGGGCCTTGCCGAGGGGTGTTTCGCTCCACCCTAAGCAGGGTCAGCGGGGTGGACTCCCATGTGGAGTCGGAGAACCAGGTGGCGTGGGTTCCGGCCGGATCACCGCTGAAACCCCAGCCGCGGGGTCCGAACACATGCACCCCCCGTCCAAAGGCCCCCACAGGATCGGTCGCACCGAACCGGACCAATTGGCATGCCCCAACCGAGGCCAGCGCGGCGCGGGCCCCCTGCTCAACGATCACCGCTCCCTCGGTCGGGCAGCAGGCCGACCGCCGGCCGTCGGGTCTGTATTCGGTCACGTCAACTTCACCCGCGGCCACATACACTGCCTCGTCGCCGTCAGCCGGTGCCCAGGTCAAGCCGCCTCCCGGCTCCAAATCGAGAACTTCGATCCACAGGCTGTAGCCGTCGGGGCTGAACCGGCGCGTGGTTCCGCCGGCAATCGACTCGGTGGCCACCTCGGCCAGCGGCGTCAAGCTCAGCTTGGCCATGCAACCCGGGATCTACGCTGAGACCGCGGCGACTTCTTCGACCTGGAAGTCCTCGTATTCCTCGCCGGTGTCCACCCAGTCTTCGAACTCGATGACGTGGATCTCCTCGAATCGGCGCCGCAGCCAGCCGTCGCCCGCATCCAGCAAGCCCAGCTTTTTGCAGTTGGGCACGATCTTGGAGAACAGAATGTTCTGGAACGGCTTCTGATCGGCGGGCAGCGACAGGAAGTTCTCCACCATGGGCCGCACCGGTACGCCCATGCGCTCCCACACCTCTTGCGACAAGAACCGGTCGCGCATCCGCACCGCGGCCTCGAAGGCGAACTCTTGACGCTCCCGTATTTCGGATGCGGTGAGCTCGCTGTAGAACTCTTGGAGGCTGAGCACGCCGAAGGCCACATGGCGGGCCTCGTCGGCCATCACATAGCGGAGGAGCTTCTTGAGCAGGGGCTCAGGGGTGAGCTGATGCATGAAGCCAAAGGCGGCCAGGGCCAGGCCTTCCACCATGATCTGCATGCCCAGGTAGGTCATGTCCCAACGGCTGTCGTTGATGATGTCGTCGAGCAGCATCTTGAGGTGGACGTTGATCGGATAGGAGTCGCCCAGCTTCTCGTCGAGGTACTTGCCGAACACCTCCACGTGCCGGGCCTCGTCCACCACCTGGGTGGCGGCGTAGTACTTGGCGTCGATCCACGGAACGGTCTCCACGATCTTGGCCGTACACAGCAGGGCGCCCTGTTCGCCATGAAGGAACAGGCTCATCCGCCACTTGAAGGTCTCCAGGGAGAACTCCCGCCACTCGGCCTCGCCCCAGTTGGCGGTGGGCAGATCGGGCCGGTCCTCGCGCTCAAACTCATCGCGGGTCCCGGACTCGGTGAAGATGTTGAACGCCTCGTAGGGATCCACCTCGATCGACCAGTCCAAGTCGGTCTGGGCGTTCCACTGAGACGTCTTGGCCTTCTCGTAGAGGCGCTCCAGCTTGGGCCGGGCCCCCTTGGCATAATCCCAGGTGAACAGGGCGTCGCTGTTGTCCTGCACCGCGTGGATTATTGAGGTGACATCGCGGTTGGTGCGGGAGATGTCGATGATGGTGTCGATGTCGTTGACGTCGGAGCGTCCGATGATCTCCTCATCAGTGCGAGTGGGCGGAGCCATGCGTCTCTCCTCTGCCGCCGTTGGCCAGACCGATTAGGTGAATGATACCGCCGGGAGGCTCGAATGGACCTCGCGGCGATCGCTCACTCCAGGCTGTTCAAGCCCTCGATGACCACACCGGCGGCCGCCCCGCCGTCCACCGGTAGATCGGCGCCGGTGATATGCGACGACTCGTCGGATGCCAAGAACAGCGCGGCGGCGGCAATGCACTCTAGGGGGACCTCACCGGGGATGCCCCGATTGGCCGAATAGGCCGCGGTCTCATCCATGAACGACGCCATCTGGTCGAACCACTGCGAGTACATGGCCGGGTTGCCGCCCGCAGGGCACACGTTGTTGACCCGAATGCCCGAGCGGCCCAACTCCAAGGCCGCGCAGCGCATCAGCCCCCCGAGGCCGAACTTGCTGGCCCCATAGGCGGATATCCCATTCATCCCGATAAGCCCGTCGATTGAGCTGATGTTGACGATCGAGCCGCCCCCGGAAGCCCGCATCGGCCCGACCACCGCCCGCATGCCCAAAAACGGCCCCACCAGGTTCACGTCGAGCACTTGGCGGTAGGCGTCGGCCGAGGTGCGCTCGATGGGTCCCATGTGCAAGATGGCGGCGTTGTTGACCAGCACGTCCACCTGGTCCATGCCGCTCACCACCTCGTCCCAGTGGGCCTCGTTGGTCACGTCTAACTTTACGATTCCATCCCCATCGGCGATGTCGGTGGCCACCACAGTGGCTCCCTCATCCCGGAACATCTGGGCGATGACCTCTCCGGTGCCCCTTGCGGCGCCGGTAACGATGGCTGTCTTTCCTTCAAGTCTCGACATGGCCCAACCATAAACCCTGTAGTCCGACATTTCGATTGTCGGCGGGCTGGGCTAGCCTCATGACTCCAATCACTGGCATCAGACGGAGGGGTTCAGATGCGCAAGAAGTTCATGGCTTTGTTTGCCCTGCTGTTTTGCCTGGCCTTGGTAGCGGCGGGCTGCGGCAACGACGACGACACTGAGTCGGCCCCAGCGCCCGCGCCTACGGAGGCCCCGGCCCCAGAACCAACTGAGGCCCCGGCCCCAGAGCCGACCGAAGCGCCCGCGCCTGAGCCCACTGAAGCGCCCGCCCCCGAGGCGCCTTCCGGCGCTCTAATCAGCTTGGAAGAGGAATGCGCGGCTTGGGGCGGGATCCAAGCCCCCGATGGATTCCGAGTGAACATGGTCACCGACATCGGCAAGGTGGACGACGGCACCTTCAACCAGTTCGCCTATGAGGGCATGGTTGGCGCGGCCGAGTGCTTCGGCATCGAGGACACCAGCGTGATCGAGACCGCGTCGGAGGCCGACTACGACGCCAACCTCAGCACCTCGGCCAGCGAGAACCCCGACGTGCTCATCACCGTGGGCTTTTTGCTCGGCACCGACACCATGGTGGCGGCCGAGGAGAACCCCAACATCAACTACATCGGCATCGACCAGTGGCACCCCGAGTACCCGTCCAACTACGTGGGCGTTCTGTTCAACGAGCACGAGGGCGGCTTCATCGCCGGCGCCTTGGCCGCCTCGCTCAGCGAGTCGGGCGTGGTCGGCGTGGTGGCCGGTCGCGAGGACGTGCCCCCGGTGGTCAAGTTCGTCAACGGCTACGAGGCCGGCGCCAAGTACATCAACCCGGACATCCAGGTGCTGTCGGTATACAACGAGAGCTTCACCGATCCGGCCAAGGGCGCATCCGACGCCCAGCAGTTCATCGGCGACGGCGCTGACGTGATCTTCGGCGCCGGTGGCCCCACCGGCTCGGGCGGCATCAAGGCCGCGGCTGAGGCCGGCGCCTGGGGCATCGGCGTGGACCAGGACGAGTACTACACCACCTTCAACGGCGGTAGTGCTCCTGGTTCGGAGAACCTGGCCAGCCCGGCCATCAAGCGGGTGGACCTGTCGGTGTTCCGCAACATCGCCACCACCATCGAGGGCAGCTTCGCCGGTGGCCCGTTCGTGCTGACCGCCGAGAACCTGGGCATCACCTACGCCCCATTCCACGACGCGGCAGTTAGCGCCGAGGCGGCCGCTGCTGTGGAGATGGTCCGGGCCGGCCTGGCCAACGGCACCATCGACACCGGGGTGTGCGGCATCGACGGCCTGTTCATCGGCGAAGGCTCACTCTGCGACTAACCGATCCTGTGATCAACAATTGAAAGGCGGCGGCTGAGCGAACTTCGGCCGCCGCCTTTCGCGGGCCGCTTCGGTTGTATGGCGTAGCCTGGGCTGCGCATGGCTCAGGCAAGCGGGGGCGCGGCACATCCGGTGCTGGAGGTTGAGGGGATCACCAAGGCCTTCCCAGGGGTGGTGGCCAACGACGACGTGAGCCTCACCCTCAACCAGGGCGAGATCCACTGCCTGCTGGGAGAGAACGGCGCGGGCAAGAGCACCCTGGTGAACATGGTGTTCGGGCTGTACCGGCCCGACCAGGGCACCATCAAGGTGCGGGGCGAAGAGGTGCACTTCGAAGACTCGGGTGATGCCATCGCCCGGGGCATCGGCATGGTCCACCAGCATTTCCAGCTCATCCCGGTGTTCACGGTGGCCGAGAACATAATCTTGGGCAACGAGGTCACCAAAGGGGCGTTCCTCGATCTGGACTCAGCCCGCCGCCAGATCGACAGCCTGGCCGAGCGCTACGGGCTGGCCGTGGACCCCGACGCAACCGTGGGCGACCTGTCGGTGGGGGAACAACAGCGGGTGGAGCTGGTCAAGGCGCTGTTCCGGGATGCCGACATCCTGATCCTCGACGAGCCCACCGCAGTGCTGACCCCCGGTGAGGTGGACGACTTCTTCGGGGTGGTGGAGAGCCTCACCGGCCAGGGCAAGTCGATCATCTTCATCACCCACAAGCTGCGCGAGGTGCTGGCGGTGGCCGACCGCATCACCGTGCTGCGGGCTGGCCGGGTGGTGGGAACCACTACGGCCGAAGGCGCCACCCAGCAGTCCCTGGCCAACTTGATGGTGGGCCGAGACGTAGTCTTCCGAGTGGACAAGGCCGAAGCCGACCCAGGTGCACCGGTGCTGCGGACCCAAGGCCTGCGAGTTGCCGACGACCGGGGGGTGGAAACGGTCAGCGGCTTCGACGTAGAGGTGAGAGCCGGTGAGATCTTCGGCATCGCCGGCGTGGAGGGCAACGGCCAGAGGGAGCTGGTGGAGGCCGTTTGCGGGATGCGCCCGACCGCAGGAGGGCGGGTGGAAATGCTCGGCCAGGAGACCACCGACTGGAGTCCCCGCAAGATCACCGAACTGGGCGTGGCCCATGTGCCCGAGAACCGCAGCAAACACGGGGTGGTGGCCCAGTACACCATCGCCGACAACCTGGTGCTCAACCGCTACCACCACCGCAAGTTCTCCCAGCGAGGCGTGCGCAACACCGCGGCCATCAACGCCGAGGCCCAAGAGCTGGTCGAGCAATTCGACGTTCGCACCCCCGGGGTCGACGCCGTCATCGACACGCTGTCGGGCGGCAACCAGCAAAAGGTGATCGTGGCCCGGGAGTTGACCGGCGACCTCAAGGCTCTGGTGGTGGCCCAGCCCACCCGAGGTCTCGATGTGGGATCCATCGAGTTCATCCACCGCAAGATCATCGAGCTGCGCGACCGGGGAGTGGCGGTGCTTTTGGTGTCGGCCGAGTTGGACGAGATCTTGTCGCTGTCGGATCGGATCGGCGTGCTCTATCGGGGCCGACTGGCCGGAACGGTGAACGCCGCCGACGCCACCCGGGAAGAGCTCGGCCTGCTCATGGCCACGGGCTCATCGGAAGGCCAGCGGTGAACGGCGCCCGAAACGCCAACGCCGGGATCGGTCGGGCAGCCGGCCAAGTCCACCGCGTGCTCACCGAGGCGTGGCGGTTGCAGCCGCTATACGTGTCGCTCTACGCCATCTTGTTGTCGTTCGTGGTCGGCGGCGTGCTGATCTCCATCATCGGGGTGAACCCCTTCACCGCCTACTGGGCGCTGCTTCGAGGAATGGTGGGAGGCGGTGACGAGATTGCGGGGTCACTGGCCCGGTCGGTGCCGTTCATCGGATCGGCTCTGGCCTTGGCCTTCGCCTTCCGGGCCGGGCTGTTCAACATCGGCGCCGAGGGGCAGTTGTTGGCCGGGGGCATCACCGCGGCCTATATGGGGGCCCTTTCGTGGATGTCCGACCTGCCCGGCATCGTGGCCATCCCCTTGATCCTCATCGCCGGAACCATGGGCGGCGCCATCTGGGGAGGGATCCCCGGCGTGCTGCGAACCAAGACCGGGGCGCATGAGGTGATCAGCACCATCATGCTCAACTCCTTGGTGCTGTTCGGGGTCCGCTGGATGGTGAACTCCCGCGATCCGGTGGTGCTGAGAGACACCGAGAGCACCGTTCCCCGCACCGATACCATCTCCGACACCGCGGTATTGCCCGAACTAGTGGACAGCCAGCCCGTTCTCCACGTCGGGCTGTTCGCCCTGGTGGGGATCTGTTTCGTGGTGGCCTTCGTACTCAAGCGCACCACGTTCGGGTTCGAGGTGGGCACCGTGGGATTGAACCCCCACGCCTCCCACTACGCGGGCATCAACGTGAACCGGGTGATCGTGGC
Source organism: Acidimicrobiia bacterium (assembly GCA_022827405.1). GTDB lineage: Bacteria > Actinomycetota > Acidimicrobiia > Acidimicrobiales > Bin134 > Poriferisocius. Next base: position 3,850 of record JAJDTA010000051.1, on the reverse strand, counting down.
CTCGATGGCCGCGTCCGGGGCCTTCGCCGGCTTGGCCGCGGCCTCGGAGATCTCGGGCACCAACGGATTCTTCCAGCCGGGCACCTTCTTCTTGATGGGCTTCGACGGCATCGCCATCGCCTTGCTGGCCCGCACCAACCCGGTAGCCATCATCGCGGCCGCCCTGCTGTGGGGGTCGATGCTGTCGGGGGCGCCGCTTATGCAGCAGGAAGCCGACGTGTCCATCGACGTGGTGCGGATCATCCAAGCCATGGTGCTGTTGTTCGTGGCCGCTGACGCCATTGTCCGCTACCTCTTCCGGGTGCGAGAGCACGACCAGAGCCCGTTCAAGGCGACGTCCGTCGAGGGGGCGATGTGACCACTGTGGAGCACGCCGCGGGCGCAACCAGAGCCTCAGGGCGGGTTGGCCTGGATCGCCAGTCGATCACCGGACTGGTGTTCGGGCTGCTGGGCATCGCGCTGCTCGCCGGGGTGGCCCCCGCCATCAGCGGCACCAGCCGGCGATTCAACTTCGAGCCGCCACCCGACCCGGCAGGAATCGGGTTCCATCCCCCAACATGGGTAATCGCCATCGGCGTGCTGTTCTTGCTCACCGCCGTGCTGGGATTCGCCCCGCCCGAAGCCCGACGGTGGGCCAGCCCGGCCCGGCTCCTGAGTGCGCTGGCGGTGATTCCCCTGCTGCTGGTGCTCAGCCTGGCCCTGTCCGACAACCCCAGCACCAACATCGTCAACCTGTTCAACGAGTCGCTGGTACTGGCCACCCCGCTGGCCTTGGGAGCAACCACCGGGCTGTGGTGCGAGCGCTCGGGCATCATCAACATCGGCATCGAGGGCACGATGCTGGCCGGCGCCGGCATCGGCTACATGACCTACGCCACCATCGGAGATGCCCAGTCCACCGGGTGGCTGTGGTTCTCCATCCTCATCTCGGTGCTGGCCGGCGGATTGGTGGCCGCCCTTCTCGCCGTGCTGTCCATCCGCTTCGGGGTGAACCAGATCGTGGGCGGCGTGGTGATCAACCTGTTCGCCCTGGGGCTCACCGGATTCCTCCGCTCAGAGGTGATCGTCAAAACCGGCATCACCACCGGGGTGGGCACCTCCGAGTTCGGCTTGCCTCTGCTGTCGGAAATCCCGGTGATCGGCGACCAGCTGTTCCGGGGCAAGCCCATCTACTGGATGATGTATCTGGTGGTGATCGGCACCTGGTTGGTGATGTTCCGCACCCCGTGGGGGCTGCGGGTGCGGTCATGCGGGGAGAACCCCCACGCAGCCGAGACGCTGGGGGTAAACGTGGTGCGGATCCGCTATCAGTCGGTGATCCTGGGCGGGCTGATCGCCGGTCTGGCCGGAGCCTGGTTCTCCATGGAGTCGCAGACCCGCTTCGAAGACAACATGACCAACGCTGCGGGGTTCATCGCCCTAGCCGCCCTGATCTTCGGCAAGTGGACCCCATGGGGGGCCTTCGGCGGGGCGCTGCTGTTCGGCTTCTCCCGGGCGCTGGGCACCCGACTCCAGTTCTTGGGGGTGGAAGTGAGCGGATTCGAGATTCCCAGCGAGTTCCTCCAAGCCCTCCCGTTCATTGTCACCCTGGTAGTGGTGGCCGGGGCGGTGGGCCGTTCGATACCCCCGGCGGCCGCGGGCCAGCCATTCCAGCGAAGTAAGTAGCCGAAACGAGGTCAGATGGGCACTGAGCAGGCGATTCCGTGGAGCGAGTTGTGGGCTGCTGCCCATAAGGCCTCCGCGAGCGCATACGCCCCGTACTCAAAGCTGTCGGTGGGCGCGGCCGCGCTGACCAACGACGGTCGGGTGGTAACCGGCTGCAACGTGGAGAACGCCTCCTATGGGCTGGGGCTGTGCGCTGAGTGCGCTCTAGTGGGCGACCTGCACCGCACCGGGGGAGGGCGGCTGATGGCGGTAGCGGTGACCGACGGCGACGGCAACCCGCTCACTCCGTGCGGGCGCTGCCGACAGCTGCTCTATGAGGCCGGCGGCGCAAGCTGCATAGTGAACGAGACCCACACCGTGGGCGATCTGCTGCCCGGCGCGTTCGGCCCCGACGACCTGCCGTGAACGCAAGCGCATGAGGCTCCGGGGCAAGGACGAATCGTGAACGCAGTCGACCTCATTGTCGCCAAGCGAGACGGCGGTGAGCTGAGCGATGAGCAGATCAACTGGTTCATCAGCGGGGTAACCACGGGAGAAATCCCCGCCGAGCAGGCCGCCGCCCTGCTCATGGCCATCGTGTGGCGGGGCCTCACCGGTCGGGAGCTAGCCACCTGGACCGCAGCCATGATCAACAGCGGCCAGCGGCTGGACTTGTCGAGCCTGGAGCGGCCCACGGTCGACAAGCACTCCACCGGCGGCGTGGGCGACAAGGTGTCGCTGGTGCTGTGCCCGCTGGTAGCGGCGTGTGGCGCGGCGGTGCCCCAGCTCTCCGGACGGGGTCTGGGCCACACCGGGGGCACTCTCGACAAGATGGAGGCCATCGCCGGCTGGCGAGCCGCCCTGAGCGACGACGAGTTCCTGGCCCAACTCCAAGACGTGGGCGCAGTGATCGCCGCGGCCACCGCCGATCTGGCCCCCGCCGACCGGGTGCTATACGCCTTGCGGGACGTGACCGGCACGGTGGCGTCGATCCCGCTGATCGCCAGCTCGATCATGTCCAAGAAGATCGCCGAGGGCACCGCCGGTCTGGTGCTGGATGTGAAGTTCGGCTCCGGGGCGTTCCTCCCCGACCCAGCCGACGGCGAGGAACTCGCCCGAACCATGGTCGGTTTGGGCCACGCCCACGGGGTGAACACCGTGGCCCTGCTCACCGACATGGACCAGCCGCTGGGCCTGGCCGCCGGCAACGCCTTGGAGGTGGCCGAGGCAATAGAGACATTGGCCGGGGGCGGCCCCGCCGACCTGGTGGAAGTGACCCTGGCCTTGGCCCAAGAAATGGTCGAGTTGGCCGGCCTCAACGCCGACCCGGCCAAGGTGCTGGCCTCCGGTCAGGCCATGGACGCCTGGCAGGCCATGGTGGCCGCCCAAGGCGGCGATCCCGCCGCTCCCCTGCCCACCGCCCCAGTAGTAGACCAATGGACCGCCCCCACCGACGGCGTGATAAACCGAATCGACGCGCTGGCCGTAGGCGTAGCCGCCTGGCGACTGGGCGCCGGCCGGGCCCGCAAAGAAGACGACGTATCCCCAGTGGCCGGCGTGAAGCTCCGTCGAGTCCAAGGCGACCGAATAACCGCCGGCGAGGTAATCGCCGAACTCCACACCGACGACCCCTCCCTCCTGCTCGCCGCCCACCAAGCCTTGAGTTCAGCCCTAACCATCACCCACACCACCCCCCAACCCCGCCGCCCGATAGCCAACCGGATCACAGGCGAGTAGCCAAACACCCCGCTCCACCGTAAGGAAAGTCAGAGCGGCAGCAACGCAGGGACTGTCGGATTTCGCTTCTACAGTGACTCGGTGCCTTCGTTGAGGGTTTGCAGATACTGGGTGTAGACGAAGACCCGAGCTCTCATGCTTCCTGCGACCTCAGTGACGATTCCGAGTTCAATGAGACGGTTTAGTCCTGCCGATGCTCCCGGATAGGACAAGCCGGTCGATTTGGCAATCTCGGGGGTGGTGAGAATAGGGCGGGCCATGAGGGCTTCGTGTACCCGCAGGGCGGAGTTGGCTTGGCGGCCGAGCTCCGAAATGAGGGCCTTGTCGTGTCTGAACATCTCCGTCAAGCTCATGGCCGTCGAGTAGGCCCCGTCGGCGGTCGCGCGTACACCTTCGAGGAAGAAGGCAAGCCACGCCTCCCAGTCACCGTGGAAGCGGACTTCGTTGAGCAGCCGATAGTAGTCCGAGC
>JAJDTA010000227.1 GCA_022827405.1 Acidimicrobiia bacterium | reverse complement strand
GTGCGGGTCCCGTCAGCTATCGCGGTGCAATGGAACGGGTAGTCCGTACCGTTGTCGGCAACGATCACGCCCCAGCCAGCCGCGTGGTCGAAGCTCGCCACCCGACCGGTGAGCGGAATTCCCGGCTCAGACAGGCTCAATGGACGATCTTGGCCAGGGGCAGTTCAATAATGTCGCTGGCCCCGGCGTCGCACAGGTCGGGGATCAAGACGTTGATGTCGGCTTTGGGCACCACCGTCTCCACCGCATAGCCGTGGCCCCCGAACAGCTCGTTGACCGTCGGCGCCTTCATAGAAGGCAGCAGGTCGATGACCTTGTCCAAGCTGGCCGTTGGCACGTTCATCTTGACCAGCACCTTGCCCCTGGCCTCTAGCACCCCTCCCAGAAGGGTGTGGATCTGCTCCATAGCGTGGCGCCGCTCGGCATCGGCGTAGCTCTCGGGGTTGGCCACCAGCTCGGTGTAGGAGGTGAGGATGGTGTGGATGATCTTGAGGCCGGCGGCCCGCAGCGCCCGCCCCGTCTCGGTGATCTCCACCACCGCGTCCACGATGTCGGGAGCCTTGGCCTCGGTGGCCCCGTACGACAGGGCGATCTCGGCCTCAATGCCCAAACCGTCGAAGAACTGCTTGGTCAACGCGGGATATTCACTGGAGATCTTCACCCCTTGGGGAAGATCCTCGGCCGATTCCCACGGCGAGTCGCCGGGTACCGCCAAGACCATCCGGATCGGCCGGGAGGTGTTCTTGGAATATTGGAGCTTGCCCAGCGACACCACATCGCTGCCCGTCTCGGCCACCCAGTCGCGTCCGGTTATGCCCAAATCGAACAGCCCGTCGGCCACATAGCGGGGGATCTCCTGGGGTCGCAAGATGCGGACATCGCTGATGCGGGGGTCGTTGATCGTGCCCTTGTAGGCCACATCCGAGCTGCGATGCACGGGGATATCGGCGGCGTCAAAGAGCTCGAAGGTCGCCTTTTCCAACGACCCCTTGGGCAAAACCAACGAGAGCATGACTTCAACGCTACTGGGCTGCATTGCGGGGCCTTGGGTCAAATACTGAATCTCCGGCGATTCAGGGCCGCAGGTCGATGCGCAGATCGGGCCCTAGCGGGGTGACCGCGTGAATCTGGCCTCGCCACAGGTCTGAGACCGAGGCTGCGCCGGGGCCGGTGAACATCGGGCGGGCGTCGTCTCCGCCAAACAGGGCCGGGGCCACATACACGGCGTAGTGATCCACCAAGCCCGGCTGGTGGAAGGCGGCCGCGGTGGCCGCACCCCCTTCGACGAGAAGCTGGATCACCCCCTGCTCCCCCAGTTCGCCAAGCACCTGCTCCAGCGGCCCGTCCATCTCCAAAGCAGGGTGAACGCGGGCATCGGGCGGGGCGGTGCCCAACACCACTCGCCGCGGCTGATCGATGCGGGGAGTCACACCGGAGGGAGGTTGCCAGTCGCGCACCGTCAGAGCAGGATCGTCGGCCCGTACCGTGCCCGCCCCCACCAGCACCGCATCGCTCTCGGCTCTCAGGCGATGGGCGTCGATGCGGGCCTCGGGACCGGTGATCCACTGGCTGGTGGCGTCGGGGGCGGCAATGCGACCGTCCAAGGTCACAGCCAACTTCAACACCACCCAGGGCCATCCGGTGCGGCGGTGCTTGAGATAGGGGGCGAGCAACTCGGCGGCTTCGTCGGCTCTGACACCCGTCTCCACCGCGATTCCGGCATCTTGTAGGGCGGCGATTCCCTGGCCCGACACCGCGGGGTCGGGATCCTCGACAGCCACAAACACCCGCTCAATACCCGCCGCCGCGATCGACTCGGTGCACGGCCCGGTGCGACCGTGATGGTCGCAGGGTTCCAGGGTGGTGTAGAGGTCGGCGCCCCGGGCTCGCTCGCCCGCCGCCTCCAGCGCGTTGATCTCGGCGTGGTTGCCCCCCGGCGGCGAGGTGGCCCCGATGAACAGGCCGTCTGTCGTATCGATTACGCACCCCACCCAGGGATTGGGCGAGGTGACCAGCCGACACGACCGGGCGGCCTCTAGGGCCAGGTCCATCAGCTCTAAAGGTCTGTGCGGTTTCAGGGTCAATGCTCAGTCGGTTCGTCGGCCAGCAGGCGCAGGGCGTGGGGAATGACGTCGAGCACCGCGCCCAGGCACTCCACTGAGCCCTTGGGCGAGCCGGGCAGGTTCACGATCAGCGCCGTGCCCCTCGTGCCGGCGATGGCTCGGGAAAGGCGGCCGAACGGGCTCACGAGCCGAGCAGCCTCAGCCAAGCCATCGGCTCGGCGCTCGAGCACCGCGGCGGTGCCCTCCGGGGTGAGGTCGCGGGGGCCGAAGCCGGTTCCCCCGGTGGTGGCGATCAGACCGGCAAACCCCTCGGACATGTCCAGCAGGGCGTCGCTCACCGACTCGACGCCATCCTCCACCGCTCGGCGGTCGGCGATCTCATAGCCCTCGCCGGTGAGCATCTCCACCAGGGCGTCGCCTGAACCGTCTTGGCGGGTGCCGGCGATCACCCCGTCGGACACGGTCAGAACTTTGGCAGCCAATCCGGCGGTTTCTTTGTCCGTCATTGCGGGGAGACTACTGGCCTGAACCGGCGTGGTGGCGGGTCCTGTCCCGGCCCAGCCCGCCGTCCTCTACAAGCTCCGGGCGGCGGGCGCCCTGAGCCGGGCCACCCCCCACCACGCCTACCCCGTGCTTTCCCGACGTTTACCGAACTGGCCTTTAGGGGAGATTTAGGAGGTCTTGTACTTGACGGCGAACATTGCGTCGGTGTTGTGGTCTTGGGGAAGCACTAGGGCGCCGCGGCCGCGAGGGCGCCAGCGAGCATCTGAAATGGGGAATGGCACGGCATCGGGAAGTTCGCGGGCCACCATGTCGTCGATGTCCACTGTCTCGGCTTTTGTCATCGTGCATACGCTGTAGACGACTACTCCCCCAGGGCGGACCAAGCTGAAGGCGGCTCGGACCAGCTCTGCCTGGAGGTGAGCTAGTTCCTCTACGTCATCGGGTTTCACTCGCCAGCGGGCGTCGGCTCGCCGGCCCAGCACCCCCAGGCCGGAACACGGTGCGTCTACTAGCACTCGGTCGAAGGAGTGGGGGCGAAATGGCGGATGTCGGCCGTCGCCGGCTATCACTCCGGCCAGTGTCGCGCTTGTTTTGGCGGCATTGGCTGCTACCAACGAGGCCCGATGCCGGCGATGATCAGCGGCCACCACCGTGACCGAACTGCCAGCCAGGGCGGTGGACTTGCCACCGGGGCCGGCGCACATGTCCAGTACCCGCTCCCCCGGCTGGGGGTCCACCAATTCGGCCACCCACTGGGAGGCGAGATCTTGGACATAGCCGTCGGGGCGGGTCGTGACCGGTGAAGGCTGGTTCATCTGCTCCAGCGCAGCATGGGCTTCTGACCCGCCGAGGTCGGCCTCCAATTGCTCCACCAGCCAATCCGGGTAGCTCAGACGAACCGCCTCGGTGGGCCAGGCCGGTTGCACATCAGCCACTCGGCGCAAGACGGCGTTGACGAATCCCCGTTGGCGGCGGGATGCGGCTTCGACGGTCTCGCTCACCGCGGCATAGGCGGGGGTGTCCATCATGTGGAGCTGGTAGGTCCCGATCCGCAGCAGATTGCGGGTGGTGAGTTCGGGCGGGTCGGACACGAAGCCGTCGATGAGGTGGTCCAGGGCCCGGCGCATGCGGGTGACCCCGTAGACCAGCTCGGTGATCAGCCCGGCATCGCGTTCGGGCAAGTCGGCTGAAGCCAGCACCAGGTTGGCGTAGGCACCATCCCGCTCAATCCGGTTGAGGAGCTGGGCGGCAATGGAGCGGGCATTCCCCGACGCCCGAGCCGATTGGGCGCGGCTCACGATCCGAGCCGGTCGCCAGGAGTCGGTCGGGCCCCACGGAGCCAGTCCTCGGCGGCTTGGCGGGACTTGCCCTCGGGCTGCACCTCCACCAGCCGAAGCAGCCCATCACCCGTGCCGACGACGGGCCCGTCGAGCTCCCCCGGTGGTTGGGATCCCGCTTCGGGATGAGCGGACAAGATCTTCAGGGTCTTGCCGTTCCACTTCGTCCACGCCCCACCCACGCGAACTTGCCGATGCAACAACGCCGCGGGTTGCTCCCAGTAGAGGCGCAGCTCGTCTCGGGTGATCTTGGCCGCGTACACCGGGTCGCCCTGTTGGGGTTGGGGTCTGCGCAAACCCTTACGCAAGGAATTGACCAGCAGAGGCACTGCGGCGGCGACCATCTCGGCCCGTAGCGAGGCCGCGGTGGCGTCGGGGGCGATGGGCACCTCGACTCGGCGGTAGACCCGGCCGGTATCCAGGCCTTCGGCTACCTCCATTAGGCACACCCCGGTGGTCTGGTCTCCAGCCAGGATGGCCCGTTCCACCGGCACCGCTCCCCGCCACCGGGGCAGCAGCGAGAAATGGACGTTGACCATGGCCAGCCGATCCAGCACGTGGGGCTTGATGATCTGCCCGAAAGCCACCACCACGCCCAAGTCGGCATCGGCGTCCAGCACAGCGTCCACCTCGGAGGAAACCGGGATGCCCAGATCTTGGGCAGCGGCCTTCACCGGGCTGGGGGTGGGGGCCGCCCGCCGGCCCCGGCGCTTGTCGGGGCGGGTCACGGCCAATGCAACGTCGAACCCGGCGGCAACCAGCGCTTCCAGGAACGGCACCGATTCGGCAGGGGTGCCGAGAAAGACAAGCCGGCGAATGTCCGCCGGCGGGTCGATCACGGCAGCGACAGCCCGTCGCCGGTGCCGGGGGGACGACTCGTCCCGCTCATGGTCCGCTCTCGGAGAATGCGCTTGGCCTCTCGGCGCTGCTCGTCGTCTAGGTAGTCGAGCAGGATCTTGCCTTCGAGATGATCCAGTTCGTGCTGGAACAAGCGAGCCTCGAGATCCTCGGCCTCGAGGTTTACCTCGTTGCCGTCCAGGTCATAGGCCTGCAAATGGATAGTGCGAGGACGGACAATCTCCCACGACAGCTCAGGCACCGAAAGGCAGCCTTCGTTGTAGGTCCACTCGCCGTCGCTCTCGGTGATCTCGGGGTTGACCAGCACTCCGGCACCATCGCCGAAGTCGTACACGAAAAAGCGCTGCGACACCCCCACTTGCGGAGCGGCCAAACCGATGCCGGGCGCCTCGTACATGGCCGCGAGCATCTCCTGGCACAGATCGGCCATGGCCCCGTCGATGTCGGTCACCTCTTCGGCCACGCGCCGCAAAACCGGGTCGCCGTACACCCGTATCCGCAGTGGGGCCATGAAAGCAGGTTACCGTCAAACCGTGGGCGACTCGCACTACTACAGCGCCTCGCCGGGTGGAAAACGCCGGCCGGGAACGGTCGGTTTGCGGGTGGGAGACCTAGACGTGGAGCTAGCCACTGACCGAGGGGTGTTCGCGGCCGATGAGGTGGATTTTGGCACCCGATATCTCCTGGCCGAGGCCCCCCGCCCGCCCCAAACTGGCGCATTGCTGGACTTGGGCTGTGGTTACGGACCAATTGCAGTGGCGCTTGGCCGATGGTCCCCGCAGGCCCCGCTGTGGGCAGTGGATGTGAACCCCCGGGCGCTGGAGATGTGTCGGACCAACCTGGATAGCCACGGCCGACCTGACGCCACAGTGTGCACACCTGACGAAGTGCCCCCTGAAGTCCGGTTTGCGGCCATCTACTCCAACCCCCCCATCAGAATTGGCAAAGCCGCCCTCCGCGAGATGCTGGCGAATTGGCTGTGTCGGCTAGCCGACGAGGGACAGGCCTACCTGGTGGTGAACAAGAACCTAGGCTCCGACTCCCTGGCCCGGTGGCTCAACCAAGAAGGCTGGCCCACCACGAGGCTCAGCTCCCGCCGCGGCTACAGAATCCTCCAGGTGAATGCTGGCTAGATCGCCCTAATGGGGTCTACGTCTATGCGGAGGCGACCGGTCGGGCGCTCGGTGGCGGCCAGGGCGTTGCAAAGTGTGTCGTAGTCGGGGGCCCGCAGGAAGAACTGCCCTCCGGCATCGGGAGCGATCTGAACGCCCAAAGGAGTGCCGAATCGCTCCATGAACTCCCCGGCAACGGGGCCGGAGACCACCGCGAAGGCCCCGTAGGGAGGCAGGCTCAACTCTTGGCGGCGGTCTCGCTCCGATCGGGCCAATAGCGCCGGATCGGCTCGGAGCGCGGCCTGCACAACGGGGTCGTCGGGCAGGCGGGTTTGCAGCATGATCTTTCCCCCCTCGTCACGGGGGCCGGCAATACGGGCGGCCCGGGCGATGAGGGCCAGGGCCTGCTCCCGAGCTCGGAATCGAGGGGCCAGCAGCTCTTGGTCGAATTCCAAGAAGGCGACCACATCGAACGGACGGCCCAGATGCAGCACCGCCTCGGTTCCGACCACGACTCGGGCGGTGGGCGGGCCGACATACCCGCTGCTGGTGACCTCGGCCACCGAAGTGCGAACCAGCGCCTCCACCTCCTCCCGGACCCGCTTGATTCCAGCCCGCAGGTTGCGCATCCCGGTGCTGCCGCACTCGGCGCACACCAGCGGGCGGCTGTGACCGGCAACCCGACACACCAAGCGCTTGTCATCGTCTTGGCGCATGGATGACCCGCACTCGGTGCACACAGCCAACTCGCCGCACACCCGACAGGCCAGCAGCAGCGAACGGCCCCGGCGATTCAGCACGCACGCCGCCCGGCGCCCATCGCGCAGCGCCTGAACCAGCTGCGGGGAGTACAGGCCCGCCCGCCCCGGATCCTCGCTGCGGCGGTCCACCACCTCAACCTGCGGCCAGCTGGCCCGCTCGAAGGCCCGCGAGGGGCGCATCACTGATCGGGATCGCAGCGCCTCCAGGCTGGGTACCGGCGACAGCAGCACACAGGGCACCCCAGCTCGTCGGGCCCGCTCGATAGCCACATCTCGACCGCTCCACGTGGGAGCCGACTCCGAGCGGAATGCCTCGTCGTGCTCATCGATCACCACCACCGCGGCCAGTTCAGGGGCTGGCGCCCATGCAGCCGACACCGTGCCCACCACGGTGGCCCCTGCCGCGGCCGCCGCCCAGCCGTCGGGATGTCGGGCGACCCATGCACCCTCCCGACCAAGCCGCCTGGCCAGTTCATCTGCCCGGTGGTGGTCCGGCACCAAGATCAGCGCTTGTCCTCGGGACGCAGCAGCCAGTGCGATGGGCAGCAGGTCGTCGGCCGGCCCCTGGCGCAGGGTGCGACCCTCATCCTCGAAGAGATCGGCATAGTCTCCCGTGGGCGCCAGCCGGGAGCGCGGGGGTCGGGGCAAGGCGGCCACCACACGCGGCGGCGAGGCAGTCCGCAGAAAGTGGGCCCGGCGACCGGCCCATCGCCAGGCGGCCCATTGGCTCAATTCGATGAGCCCGCGGTCAGGTCCCCGGCCGCTGAGTTTCGCCAGGGGCGCGAGTTCCACCCCTTCGGGTGGCTCTACATCCACCTCGGTGATCCAACCGCCCACTCGGCGACCATGAAGCACCACCCGCACCATCGCCCCCACCCCGAAACGGGGGTCGTCGGCCCAGCTTTCAGGAACCGTGTAGGTGAACTCGCGGTCTATGGCGACAACGTCGGGAAGAACCCGGACGGGCAACTACGACAGGCCCAGCGCTGAGCGGAGATCGTCCACCCGGTCGGTGCGCTCCCAGGTGAAGGTGCTCTCGGGGCTGCGTCCAAAGTGGCCGTAGGCGGCCGTGTTCCGGTAGATGGGCCGCAGTAGCTCCAAATCCCGGATGATGGCCGCCGGTCGCAGATCGAAGATCTCCTGCACTTGGTGGCTGATCTTGGCCGGGTCCACCGTCTCGGTGCCGAAGGTCTCCACCATCACCGACACCGGGCGGGCGATGCCTATGGCATACGACACCTGCACCTCGCAGCGAGCCGCGGCCCCGGAGGCCACCACGTTCTTGGCCACCCAACGGGACGCATACGCCGCCGAGCGGTCCACCTTGCTGGGATCCTTGCCCGAGAAGGCGCCCCCGCCGTGGCGGGCCATGCCCCCGTAGGTGTCCACAATGATCTTGCGCCCGGTCAGCCCGGCGTCGGCCACCGGGCCGCCCCTCACGAACTTGCCGGTGGGGTTGACCAGCACGTCGTAGTCGTCGTCGCGGAACTGCTCGGGAACCACCGGGTCGATGACCTGCTCTTTGAGGTCGTCCTTCATCTCCGCCAGATCGGTCCCGTCGCGATGGTGGGCCGACATCAACACGGTGGTCAGGCCCACCGGTCGAGTGCCCTCGTATTCGAAGGTCACCTGGCTCTTGCCATCGGGCCGCAGGTAGGGCACACACCCCGACCGGCGGACCTCGGTCTGGCGCTCCACCATCCGGTGGGCGATGTGGATGGGCAGGGGCATCAGCTCGGGCGTCTCGTCGCAGGCGAAGCCGAACATCATCCCCTGGTCGCCGGCGCCCTGCTCCAGGGGGTCGAGCCGGTCCACCCCCTGGGCAATGTCGGGCGACTGGTCGTCGATGGACACCATGACGCCGCAGGTGTTGCCGTCGAAGCCGTAGTCCTCCCGGTCGTAGCCGATCCCGGTGATGGTGTCGCGCACCACTCGGGGGATGTCGATGTAGCCATCGGTGGAGATCTCCCCGGCCACCACGACCAGCCCGGTGGTGACCAAGGTCTCGCACGCCACCCGGCTGCCGATGTCTACTTCGAGCAGGGCATCCAGCACCCCGTCGGAAATCTGATCGGCGATCTTGTCAGGATGACCGCCGGTAACCGATTCAGACGTGAAGCGGTAGCGGCCATTGGTCCCTTGGCTCATTGATTCTCCTGGTTATCGGCTCGGCTGGTTCGGTCGGCCACTACCAAGTCGAGAACGGCTTGGGCCACTTGGCGCTTGGATCGCAGGCCGACCTGGTGAATCCGGCCATCGGAAGCTAGCACCAGCACCTCGTTGGTGTCGTAGGCAAAACCAGCGTTTTCTGCCGTCACATCATTGGCCACGATGTAGTCGGCACCCTTGCCGGTCAGCTTCGCCGCGGCGTTGTCGGCCACATCGCAGGTCTCGGCGGCGAACCCCACCAGGGTCTGGCCCTGCGGCTTGGCCGCCCCCAGCGCAGCCAGGATGTCCGGGGTGGGCTCCAACTCGACAGCGGGCACTCCGTCGCGCTTTTTGAGCTTCACGCCGACGGGATCGACCGGGCGGAAATCGGCCACCGCCGCGGCCATGATCACCACATCGGCCTCCTTGGCCGCCTTTGTGGTGGCCGCGGCCATTTCCTCCGCGGTGTCGACTCTGACCACGGTGGCGCTCGGTGGACCAGGCCGGTCCACGGTGGTGACAACGGTGACTTTGGCCCCCCGGCTGGCAGCCTCGTCGGCGAAGGCATAGCCCTGCTTGCCCGAGGAACGGTTGCCGATGTAGCGCACCGGGTCGATGGGCTCTCGGGTGCCTCCTGCGGTTACCACCACCGACAACCCGGCCATGTCGGCTCGCTGGCCTCCGGAATCGAGCACTTGCCCTACCGCAGCCACAATGTCGGCTGGAGAGCAGAGGCGCCCGGCGCCTTCGTCTCCCCCGGCCAATCGGCCCGACTCCGGTCCGACGATGTGGACGCCCCGCTCGGCCAGCGTAGCGATATTGTCGACCACCGCCGGGTGCTCCCACATCTCGGTGTGCATGGCCGGGCAGACCACTACCGGGGCCCGGGTGGCAATGAGGGTGGCGGTCAGCAGGTCGGAGCTGATGCCGGCGGCATAAGCACCGATCACCCGGGCGGTGGCCGGTGCGACGACCACGCAGTCGGCGGTCTGGCCCAAGGTGGTGTGGGGGATGGGGTCGTCCTCATCGAACAGGCTCATGCGAACTCGCTCAGAGGCCAGCGCATCGAAGGTTGTGCGGCCCACGAACCGGGTGGCGCCTTTGGTGAGCACCGGGATGACGTGGGCACCGCCGTCCATCAGCCGACGGCAGATTTCAACCGCTTTGTAAGCCGCAATCCCACCGCTCACGCCGAGGACGATTCGCTTGCCAGCGACCGCGGTCATGGACCACCGAACATGATGCGCTTGCCGGCGACCGCCACCATGGCCCGGTCAGGAGGCAGAGTCGAGATCAGCCTCGCCCTGATCGGCGCTGTCGAGGTCATCGCCGCCGAGATCGGCATCACCGGAGGGGATCAAGGCATCGGCTAGAACTTCCTCTTCGGGCACCTCAGGGGGATCCACCGCGATGATCTTGTCGACCGCGATCTCCTCGAAGGCAATGGACAGAGGCTTGCGGGACATCGTCAGTACCTGGGGAGGGACCATCGCCCCCAAGCCCTCGCCGAGTTGGCCGAAATAGGAGTTGATCTGGCAGGCCCGCAGCGCCCCCAGGGTGACCAGGCGGAACTTGGAGTCGGTGCGGCCCAAGAGTTCCTCGATGGTCGGATACATCATGGTGTCGTGCTGTTCGGTCATCAGTGCAGCCTTCTTCCAACAGGCACTAGGGAGAGCAGATAAATATTACCAGGGCCGGTGGCATTAATCGTCATTGACCGACCGCTCCCGGCGGGCATTTTCAATGAGAGCGGCGACCGCGGCCACTGCCTCGGCGAGGCTGTCGTTCACCACGTGGATGGCGTTGAGTTCGTAGGCCTGGATCCGCTCCGAGTCGGCCAGGGCCAGCCGTTTGGCGATGTGGCTCTCAGAATCGCCCCGGCCCCGCAGGCGGGATTCCTGTTCCGCCGCTGAAGGCGCCTCAACAAAGATGCACAGAGCTTCGGGACGGCTTTCCCGCACCTGGGCCGCGCCCTGGACATCGATTTCCAGCAAGACGTCACAGCCCTCAGGAGGATCGGGCTGGGGCGTGCCGTAGAGGTTGCCGGCGATCTCCGCCCATTCCACGAATCCGCCCTCAGCGGCCTTGGCCCGAAACTCGGCCTCATCGGCAAACACATAGGCGGATTCCGACTCACCAGGACGGCGGGCACGGGTGGTCCACGAGCGGCTGAGCCACAGTCTTGGGTCCGCGTCTACAAGTGCAGCCGCGATAGTCCCCTTACCGACCCCTCCGGGGCCGGACAGCACAATTATCAGTGGCTGATTTAGTCGCCGCAGCGCGCCAGCAATGAGGCCCGTTGCTGATCGCCCAGCCCGCGGATGCGACGGCTATCGGCAATGCCGATCTCGTCCATCATCTTGCGGGCCCGAACCTTGCCCATGCCTGGAAGGGATTCCAGGACGGCGAGCACTTTGGTGCCGGCGACCACTTCGTCGGTTTCCGCTTGTTCCAGCAGGTCGGATAGCGAAATCGACCTCATCTTGAGCTTGGCCTTGACTTCGGCACGCTTGAGGCGCACCTCGCCAGCCTTGGCCAACGCCGCTTGACGCTGCTCTGCTGTCAGTTGTGGGGGTCCTGCCATTACACCATTGTAGTTTGCACTTCAAGTCTTATTGGGGATTTTGGGGAAATTGTGGCTAAAGATGACCGATGCCGTTGGCAACCAACCGGGCTCTATCGGCCATTTCCACCAACGCATGGACCAAGTGCTCTGAGCCGACGGTCATCCCCTGGACCGGTGAGGTCACGGTTCGGCCGATCACCAATA
>JAJDTA010000040.1 GCA_022827405.1 Acidimicrobiia bacterium | reverse complement strand
ACCTGAGAGCGGTGCTTACCGAGGAGCTGCGCCCCGGGGACAGCCTGGTCATCACCCACCTTCCCGACGAATCCCGGTGAGCCGAGCGCTCCAAGACGGCGAGTTGGTCCTGCTCACCGATCGAAAGGGCCGCCGATATCTGGTGACGCTGGCCGAGGGCCAACAATTCCACACCCATGCGGGATCGGTGTCCCACGATGCGTTGATCGGCGGCACCGAAGGCATGCAGGTACGCACATCCCGAAACGCCGAGCTGACCATTTGGCGTCCGACCCTCCGCGACTACGTGCTGAAGATGCCTCGGGGAGCGCAGGTGGTGTATCCCAAAGACAGCGCGGCCATCTTGATGCTGGCCGACGTGTTTCCCGGCGCTCGGGTGCTGGAGTCTGGCGTGGGGTCGGGGGCGCTGTCGATAAGCCTGCTCAGAGCCGGAGCGACAGTGCTGGGCTATGAGATCCGGGAGGACTTTGCCCAGCAGGCGATGGAGAACGTGACGGGTTTTTTGGGATCAGAGATCGCCGAGCGCTACCACACCGAGATCAGAGACTGCTACCAGGGGATTGACGCCACGGGGCTCGACCGGGTGGTGTTGGACTTGCCCGAGCCCTGGCAAGTGGTGCCCCACGCAGCCGCCTCGCTGCATCCCGGCGGCATCCTGGCGGCCTACACCCCGAGCATCGTGCAGGCTGCGCAGTTGCGAGAAGCCTGCGAGGCCGGACCCTGGGCTGGCGCGTCCACGGTGGAAATACTGCACCGCGGCTGGCACATCAAAGGAGACGCAGTTAGACCCGAGCACCGAATGGTGGGCCACACCGGTTTCGTGACCGCGGTTAGAAAGCTCGCTGACTAGCTGGAGGGTTCGGGAGCCAAGAGGTCGGGCTCAGACCTCAATGAAGATGCATTCTCCCGGGCATTCCTCGGCCGATTCGATGGTGGCCTCTTCCTGTCCCTCGGGCACGATAGCGAGTCCTTCGACGCCGCCCGGTTCACTGAAGACCGTGTCGCCTTCTTTGACGTAGGCCAGACCGTCGTCAAGCAGCGTGAAAACATCGGGGGCGATCTCCTCGCAGAGACCGTCACCAGTGCAGAGATCCTGATCGATCCAGACCTTCATTTGCATCGGTGCTCCGGCCCTTTCATTACAAGCAGCGAACGGCAAGCATGGTAGACGCTGGGTGGGCTCTCAGTGTAACCGACCAGAAGTCAACCTTGGCCATACAGCGGATATTGAAAAAGCGCGTGTAAAGTCGGGTTGGTATGGCAGAGGGCAACGCGGCGAACGAGGAGAGGCCAGAGGAGGAGACGTCTCCGGCCGAGCAGATGGCCGCGCTGGAGAAAGAGCTGGCTGTACTCCGCCAACGTCTGCAAGATGCCCCCAAGCGCGTTCGCACTCTGGAAGAGCGGCTGCTGGAGACCAAGGGGCAGCTGGCCAAGGCCGTCTCCCAGAACGAAAAGCTCACCTATACCCTGCGCGAAGCCCGCGAGCACATCTCCGCGTTGCGCGACGAAGTAGACAAGCTCACCCAGCCCCCGTCGGCATACGGAACGTTCTTGGACCACAACGACGACGGCACGGTCGACGTGTTTTCCGGGGGGCGCAAGATGCGGGTCGCGCTGCACCCGGAGATCGCGGTCGACGGCCTGCGCCGAGGCCAAGAGGTGGTCCTGAACGAATCGCTGAACGTGGTGCTGTCCCGGGTGGGCGATGGCACCGGCGAGGTTGTGACCGTCAAAGAGGTGTTGAGCTGCGGGCGACGGGCGATCATCGTCGGGCGGGCCGACGAGGAGCGGGTCGTGGAGCTAGCCACGGAGTTGATCGACCAGCCGCTGAACAGCGGAGACACCGCGCTGATGGACTCCCGTTCAGGGCTGCTCATAGAGCGCCTGCCTCGCCCCGAAGTGGAAGATCTGGTGCTGGAAGAGGTGCCTGACGTCACCTACGACCAGGTCGGAGGACTGGACGAGCAGATCGAGCAGATCACCGACGCGGTGGAATTGCCCTTCATGCACCAGGAGCTGTTCGCGGAGTACCAGCTTCCCGCTCCGAAAGGCATCCTCCTGTACGGCCCGCCCGGCTGCGGCAAGACCCTGATCGCCAAAGCAGTGGCCAACTCCTTGGCCGGCAAAGTCGCCCAGATCAACTCGGATCGGGAGGCCCGCTCCTACTTCTTCAATATCAAGGGCCCCGAGCTCTTGAACAAGTACGTGGGCGAAACCGAGCGCCAGATCCGGCTGGTGTTCCAGCGAGCCCGAGAGAAGTCGGCCGAAGGCTGGCCGGTCATCGTGTTCTTCGACGAGATGGAGTCGCTGTTCCGCACTCGGGGCACGGGCATCAGCTCCGACATGGAGTCCACCGTGGTCCCCCAGCTCCTCGCCGAGATCGACGGGGTGGAAGCGCTGCGCAATGTGATTGTGATCGGCGCCTCCAACCGGGAGGACCTCATCGATCCCGCCATCCTGAGACCCGGTCGCCTGGATGTGAAGATCAAGATCCAGCGTCCCGATGCCGACGCCGCCGGCGCCATCTTCGCCCGCTATCTCACTGCGGAGGTACCCATCGCCGCCGAGATGGTGGAGGGGTTGGGCGGGGGAGACCCAGACAAGGCCATTCAGGCCATGGTCGAGCAGACCGTGGTCGAGATGTTCTTGGAGGAGGAGCGCAACCAGTTCTTGGAAGTGACCTACCAGAACGGCGACAAAGAGATCATGTACTTCAAGGACTTCGCCTCCGGTGCCATGATCGAGAACGTCGTGCGGCGGGCCAAGAAGCTAGCCATCAAGCGCTCCATTGCCGGCGGCGCGCCGGGCATCCACATCAACGACCTCTTGGAGTCGGTGTATCAGGAATACCGGGAGCACGAGGATCTGCCCAACACCACGAACCCCGACGATTGGGCGAAGATATCGGGCAAGAAAGGGGAGCGGATCGTGTTTGTCCGCACACTCTTGTCCAACGAGGAGACAAACCAGGGCGGGCGCTCCATCGAAGGGGTTGGCCCCGGCCAATACCTCTGACCTTCGATTGCCGCCAGACCTTCCGCTCAGGTCAACTAGCGTGCCAGGCATGGCCGTTCCCAAGATCTGCGGTATCGAGACCGAGTTTGGGATCGCCCACACCGGCACCGAGGATTCCAACCCCATCACCGCCTCGTCGCTGCTCATCAACTCCTACCTTTCAGAAGTGGAGAGCACCGGTGAGGGAGGGCCTGCATCCGGGGTGTCCTGGGACTTCGAAGACGAGATGCCCGGTAACGACATCCGGGGCATTGCCCCGCTGGGATCGCTGGCCCCTGAGATCGAGACCCACCTGGTGAACGCGGTGCTCACCAACGGCGCCCGCTACTACGTGGACCACGCCCATCCCGAGCTGTCCACCCCCGAGTGCAGCAATGCCCTGGATGTAACCCGATTCGACAAAGCGGGCGAGCTGATTCTGATCCGCTCTATGGAATCGGCCGCCCGGGTTCTGCCCCGTGGCCAAGAGCTGGTGGTGTACAAGAACAACTCCGACGGCAAGGGCAACAGCTACGGCTGCCACGAGAACTATCTCATGGCCCGCACTACCCCCTTCTCCCAAATCGTGGTCCATGCCACCGCCCACTTGGTGACCCGCCAGATCTTCACCGGCTCGGGCAAGGTGGGCTCGGAGGCTCCTGGACTCACCACCGCGGAGGTGCCGTTTCAGATCACTCAGCGAGCAGACTTCTTCGAGGAAGAGGTGGGGCTGGAGACCACGCTAAAGCGTCCAATCATCAACACCCGGGACGAGCCTCACGCCGATGCCCGGCTCTACCGCCGGCTCCATGTCATCACCGGTGACGCCAACATGTCGGAGGTGGCCACCTTCCTAAAGGTGGGGACCACCGCCATTGTCTTGGCCATGGTGGAGGACAATGTCCTACCCCGGGAGTTCCGTTTCCGGACACCGGTGCAGTCCATGCGTCAGGTGTCCTACGACCTGAGCCTGGACAAGACCTTGGAGCTGGCCGATGGCACCAGCGCCACCGCGCTGGAAATCCAGTGGGACCTGCTGGACCAAGCCCGCAAATACGCCGACAGCCACGGGCTCGACGCAGTGGGCGGCCCGGTAGGCGACCTGGTGATCGACCGCTGGGAACAGGTTTTGGCCGGTTTGGAGGCCGATCCCATGTCGCTGGCCCGTCAGCTCGACTGGGTGGCCAAGTACCAGCTGATATGGGGATTGGCCCAGCGCCATGGCCTTGGGCCCGATGACGCCCGCCTAGCCGCGCTCGACATCCAGTACCACGATTTGCGGCCCGAGAAGTCGGTGGCTGGCCGTGTGGGATTGGAGACCCTGGTGCCGGCAGAGGACGCCCGAGCGGCTATCTCCGAGCCGCCGACAGACACCCGGGCCTACTTCCGGGGCCAGTGCCTCAAGCGGTGGGCCCCCAGCATCGTGGCGGCCAACTGGGACTCGATCGTGTTCGACGTGGGCGACGAGCCGCTCCGGCGAGTGCCCATGATGGAACCCGCCAGGGGCACGGCCGATCATGTCCGCGACCTTCTGGCCGACTGCGCTACCGCCGCTGAACTACTACAGCGCCTGGGAGAACAAAGCCCGCGTTAGGGCATCCCGACAAATTCTCATCACTTCGGTTTGTCCTCACTTCGGGGAGAGTGCGATATCGTGATCGGCACCCACCCGCGCATGAGGGGATGAGATGGCGGAACGAGAACAAATCAAGAAACCCGCACCTCAACGAGAGCAGTCTGACGTCGAAGACGCTCCGGCGGTCTCAGGGCAGGGCGAGGAGCTGAAGGCAGAGCTCGACGAGCTGTTGGACGAGATCGACGAGGTGCTGGAGTCCAATGCCGAGGACTTTGTGAAGTCCTATATCCAAAAGGGCGGCCAGTAGCGGTAGTCTGCCAACTGTGACGCTGCCCCTCTTTGAAGCCGGGCGCGACCCGGGCCCCAACTTCGCGGCGTTGCTGCGC
This sequence comes from Acidimicrobiia bacterium, assembly GCA_022827405.1. Lineage (GTDB taxonomy): Bacteria > Actinomycetota > Acidimicrobiia > Acidimicrobiales > Bin134 > Poriferisocius. The sequence goes on along the minus strand of JAJDTA010000040.1, from coordinate 19,454 downwards.
TCCGCCGGACTCTCGCCGCCGACGCCCGACGCCCCGGCTGCCGACCTGGCCATAACCCATGCCACTACGGTGGTCGCCATCCGCTGCCAGCAGGGAGTGGTTATGGCCGGAGACCGACGGGCCACCGCGGGGCACCTCATCAGCCATCGGACCATCGAGAAGGTGTTCCCGGCCGACCGATTCTCCGGGGTGGCCATCGCCGGGGCGGCCGGGCCGGCCATGGAAATGGTGCGGCTGTTCCAATTGCAGCTCGAGCACTACGAGAAAGTGGAGGGCAAGGCCCTGAGCCTGGACGGCAAGGCCAACCAGCTGGGCATGATGGTTCGCAACAACCTGCCCGCCGCCATGCAGGGATTTGCCGTGGTCCCGCTGTTCGCCGGCTATGACCGATCCCGCGAGATCGGCCGGCTGTTCCAATACGACGTAACCGGGGGTCGCTACGAGGAGCGGGAGTATGCGGTGGGAGGGTCGGGGAGCCTTCACGCGGGAACGGTCATCAAGCTGGGCTACCGACCCGATGCCGACGCCGATGAGATCATCGACTTGGCGGTGTCGGCCCTGTTCCGCACGGCTGAGGAGGACTCGGCCACCGGGGGCCCCGATTTGGTGCGGGGCATTTACCCAGTGGTGGCGGTCATCGGTGCCCAGGGATTCGAACGAACCGACGATGCCGACGTGGAGGCCCGGTTCCGCGAATTGCTGGGCAGTTTGGAGACCCGAGGGGGTGGCTCATGACCGTTTTCGCCGGTCTTGAGAATCACAGGGGTGATCCTCGATGACCATGCCCTTCTACGTGGCCCCTGAGCAGCTCATGAAGGATCGGGCCGACTTCGCCCGCAAGGGAATCGCCCGGGGCAGAGCCCTGACCGCGCTCAGCGTGAAGGACGGAATCGTGATCTGCGCGGAGAACCAGTCCAACACCCTGCGCAAGGTGAGCGAGATCTACGACCGCATCGCGTTTGCCGGCGTCGGCCGCTACAACGAGTTCGATCAGCTCCGCATCGCCGGCGTGCGCCACGCCGACCTCAAGGGTTACACCTACAGCCGCGAAGATGTGGACGCCCGGAGTCTGGCCAATCAATACGCCCAGGTGTTGGGCCAGACTTTCACCCACGAGATGAAGCCGATGGAGGTGGAGATCCTGGTGGCCGAGGTGGGATCTGAGCCTGATGGGGATCAGATGTTCCACGTGCTCTACGACGGCACCGTCAACGATGAATCCGGGTACACCGTGCTGGGGGGAGAGGCTGACTCCATTGCTGAGCGGCTGGGTCAGACCTACGACGGCGATTGGGAAGTGGGTGATGCGGTCAAGGCTTCCTCGGCCGCGCTGAGCGGCCAGGAGCGAACTCTGGAAGCTGACGACCTCGAGGTGGCCATTCTGGTGCGGGAAACCGGCCGGAGAGCATTTCAGAGGATCGAGGGCGACGAGCTGGCCGGGCTATTGGACTGATGGACCGGCGCATCTTCGGGATAGAAAACGAGTAGGCAGCGAGTAAGCATGGACCGGCGCATCTTCGGGATAGAAAACGAGTATGGCGTGACCTGCGCGCTTCGGGGCCACCGACGGCTCAGCCCCGACGAAGTGGCCCGCTACTTGTTCCGCCGGGTGGTGTCCTGGGGGCGCAGCAGCAACGTGTTCCTGGTCAACGGCGCCCGGTTGTACCTCGACGTGGGCTCCCACCCCGAATACGCCACACCGGAGTGCGATTCGGTTTACGACCTGGTAGCCCACGACAAGGCCGGCGAGCGCATCCTGGAAACGCTCATCGAGAGCGCGGAACTGCGGCTGCGAGAAGAGGGCATCCAGGGCGACATCTACTTGTTCAAGAACAACACCGATTCCGCGGGCAACAGCTACGGCTGCCACGAGAATTACCTCACCAGTCGGCGCGACGATTTCACCGAGTACGCCGAGGTGCTGATTCCCTTCTTGGTCAGCCGCCAGATTTACGCCGGAGCGGGCAAAGTGCTCCAGACCGCCCGGGGGGCTGCGTACTGCATAAGCCAGCGGGCCGAGCACATCTGGGAGGGGGTATCGAGCGCGACCACCCGTTCCCGCCCGATCATCAACACCCGTGATGAACCCCACGCCGATGCCGAGCGCTATCGGCGACTCCATGTCATCGTGGGCGACTCCAATATGAGCGAGTACGCCACATTCCTGAAGACGGGCTCCACCAGCATTCTGCTGCGAATGCTGGAAGACCCGTCGGTGGCGCTACGAGACATGACGCTGGACAACCCCATTCGGGCCATTCGAGAGATCAGCCATGACCCAACCTGCACTCGCCGTATTCGTCTGGCCAGCGGCCGCGAGGTCAGCGCCCTGGACATCCAGTCGGAATACCTCGACCGCGCCCTCAAGTACGCCGAGAGCCGCGACCTGGACCCCCAAGAAAAGCAGGCGTTGCAAATGTGGGAACACTGTCTGACCCAGATAGCCAAGGATCCCCTCAACCTGACCCGAGAGTGCGACTGGGTGATGAAGCACCACCTCATCGAGGCCTACCGGGAACGCCACGGTCTGGCCCTCAGCGATTCCCGAGTGGCGCTGTTGGACCTGCAATATCACGATGTGAATCGGTCGCGCAGCCTCTTCTACCGGATGCAGAACCGGGGCATGACCGAGCGGATGTGTGTGGACGACGAGATCAACCATGCCGTCGAGAATCCGCCGGCCACCACCCGGGCCCGACTCCGGGGTGAGTTCATCCGGCGGGCCAAGGAGCGCAAGCGGGACTACACCGTGGATTGGGTGCACTTGAAGTTGAACGACCAAGCCCAGCGGACTGTTCTGTGCAAGGACCCATTCCGCGCCCACGACGAGCGGGTCGAGAAACTGATCGAATCCCTGTGATGGCCAGGCGAAAGCCGGAGCAGGTCAGATTGGAGCGCTTGCTGCGACTCATTGCCGCGTTGATCGAGGCAACGCGCTTTTTGTCCATCGAGGAACTGCACGAGAGGGTGGGAATCGCCCGGGGACAAGACTCGGCCGGCTATCCAGAGAACCTCTCGGCGGCCAAGCGGGCGTTCCACCGGGATATGAACCAATTGATCGATGTCGGCATTCCGGTTCTCTCCGGAACGGTGCCCGGTCAGGAGCGGGAGACCTTGGGGTACCGCATCCGCAAGCAGGACTACTCCTTGCCGGAGATGGACTTCGAGGCCGACGAGCTGGCCGCCCTGCACCGGGCGGCCACTGCGGTCCGCTTCGACGGGGTTTCGGGATCGGAGGCGCTGTGGAAGCTGGGCGGCCGGGTCGGGGAGGGAATCGACGCCGAGCTAGCCGAGGTGCCGGTCCATCCCGCGCTGGTCGATCTTTTTCGGGCGGTCACCGAGCAGCGAGTGGCCGATTTCGTCTACGGCGGACAGCCCCGCGCGGTAGAGCCCTGGACCCTGGCCTTCGATCAGGGTCACTGGTATGTGGTGGGCCATGACCGGGGGCGCGACGACAAGCGCACCTTTCGGGTAGACCGGATCGAAAGCGATGTCGAACTGGGTCCTCCCGGCGGCTTCCAGCAGCCCGAGGGCACCGCCGGCTGGGTGCCGATTCAGCCGTGGAAGTTCGGACCTGACCCGGAAATCACCGCTCGGCTGAAGGTCGACCCCGATCAAGCGGTTTGGGCGGCACGGCGTCTCGGCCAAGAGCCATCGGAGAGGGATTCCGACGGTTCTGTGATATTTGAAGTGGCGGTTCGCAGTCCAGATGCCTTCCGATCACTGGTCTTGGAGTTCCTGGAGCACGCTGAGCTTCTCGGGCCACCCGAACTGCGGGCCGACCTGGTGGACTGGCTCGAGGAGCTCAGCCGATGAGCCGATTGAGCGCGGGGGACCGGCTTAGGCGGATGCTCGAGTTGGTTCCCTGGGTCATGTCCCAGGGCGCAGCCGAGCTGAGCGAGGTGTCCCAGCGATTCGACTATCCCGAGGCGGAGCTGCGAGAAGACCTGGTGAAGGTGTTGTTCGTGGTGGGGCTGCACCCCTTCACACCGGACGAGCTGATATACGTCATGGGCTTGGATGACGAAGACAATGGCGGCTGGGTGGCGATCAGCAACGCGGATTATTTCTCCCGTCCGCTGCGTCTCACGCAGAGCCAGGCCCTGGGGTTGATCGGGGCGGGGGAGGCCCTGCTGTCTGAGGCTGATCCCGATGGCCCATTGAGCCGGGGATTGGCCAAGCTGGCTGACGGACTGGGGGTGAGTGTCGGAGAGGACTTGGCCGTGAGCCTGGGAGAATCAGCCGACGAGTGGGTTGAGCCGCTGTTGGCCGCGGCCGCCGACTGCCATCACGTCCAGATCCGCTACTTCAGCTTTGGAAGAGGCCAGGAATCCGTTCGTGTCATCCACCCCTACCGAGTGTTCTCAGAGATGGGCAATTGGTACGTACAGGGGCACTGCGAGCAGGCCGGGGGAGTACGGGTATTCCGCATCGACCGGATCAGGTCCCTGGAGATCATGGAGTCAGTCTTCGCCCGTCCCGACGAGACCGACTCGCCCTCGGCCTTCCAAGCCCGGGACACCGATCCCCGGGTGGTGCTGCGGCTGGCCCCCTCCGCCTCGTGGGTGCTGGAACGGTACCCGACCGAAGAGCAGGTGCACTTGGACAGCGGGGCGATTGAGGCCACCTTGCCGGTAAGCGAGATCGGCCGGTTGGAGCGGCTGCTTCTCCAACTCGGCGCTCAGGCCGAGCTGCGCCATGCCGACCCGCCGGTGGCCGACGACCAGGCGCAGCTCGCCGCTCGGCGGGTTCTGGCCCGATACCAATAGAGGACCAATAGAGGGCCCTCACCTCATGAGCAACGAGTCCAATACCACGCCAAGAGAGTCAATTTCGCCCGGCGGCGTCGCAGACTCCTCGGAGGAGACCGAAGGCGCCCCAGAGTCCAAGCCAGGCAAGTCCGGCCTGCGGGTCACCATCGAGTGGGTGGCCGTCTTGGCCGGAGCACTGGCTTTGGCCTTGATATTGCGGGCCGTGCTCTTTCAGGCGTATTACATCCGCTTCACTTCCATGGAGCCCACTCTGAGCAACGGCGATCGGGTATTGGTGAACAAGCTGGGCTATGACCTCCATGACATCAACCGCGGCGACCTTGTGGTGTTCGAGCGGCCGCAGGGAGTGAGCGGCCAGCAGACCGATGACCTCATCAAGCGGGTCATCGCCCTTCCTGGAGAGGTCATCAGGTTCGTTGAAGGCGATGTGTACATAGACAACCGCCGTCTCCACGAGCCCTATCTGGAGTCATCCGGCATCACCGCGGGCACCATGCCGGCCAAATGCGCCCCCCTGGTGAATGATGGCTGCCTGGTCGGGGCGGGTGAAGTGTTCGTCATGGGCGACAACCGGGCCAATTCCACCGACAGCCGGTCGTTCGGTCCCATCTCTGAGCATCTGATCGTGGGACACGCCTTCCTGCGCATCTGGCCGGTCACCGAGTTCGGCCGGCTCTAGCGAGAATCCACAGTGAAGCCGCCGCTCAGCGGTGATCGTTGCCGTGGTCGTGGCGATGATCGTCCAACACGTGGATCATCTCTTCGGAATGACCGGCGTGCTCGTCGAGGAACATGTCGTCCCCGCCGTCGCCGTGAGCGGTGCGGATTCCAAAGGCCTCTCGCAGGTTCTTGTTGGTCAGAACCTCTCTGGGGGTTCCTGCTGCAATCATCCGATTGGCTAGGAGGAGCACTTGGTCGCAGACTTCCGCCTCGTCCATGTGATGGGTGGTGATGACCACGATCCGCCCCCGCCTGCGCTCGTCGTCAATAATTCGCAGAATCGTCTCTTGGCTCGGCAGGTCGAGGCCGGTTATAGGTTCGTCCATCAAGAGCACATCGGCATCCTGAGCCAATGCCTGAGCGACCAGCACCCGCTGGCGCTGTCCTCCCGACAACTCGCCAAACTGGCGGTCTAACAGACCAAGCACCTCCAGCCGCTCTGCCGCGTCTTCGATGATGATCCGATCGGCCGGTCCAATGCGCTTGACCAAGCCTCGGTCGCGGTAGCGCGACATGCGCAAGACATTGTTCACCGTGACCGGGAGCCACGCCTTCCGCTCCGGCAGCTGGGCCACCAACGCCACCGACTTCTTGGATGGGTGTGGGTTGATCGCGCCCTGACACGGTGGGGTGAGGCCGCACATCACTCGCAACAGCGTGGTTTTGCCCGAGCCGTTTGGCCCCATCAGAGCGGTGGAAGTCCCGTGCTCGAATCGGCAGGTTATTCCGGTTAGCGCCAATTCGTCGTTCTTGTACCTGGCTGCGACTTCAACAAAGTTGATGGGCTCTCTGTGGTGGGCAATCAAGTCTCTCGTGGGTGCGACTTGATTGCTCATCGCTCGTCAGGGTACCAGGCAGCCAGCGTGTGCCTCATGCGGTCGACATGGTCGCTGTACACCGCGTCGATGCCCATATCCAGCAGCTCGTTGAGCACCCGGGGCTGTTGGGCATCCCATCCGAAGCACAGGACCCCAAACCGGTGGAACAAGGTGACCAGGCCACCGGTCCAGTCGGTTTGGTGGAGATTGACTGAGTCGATGCCGGCCTCGGCCAGCACGGCGGCCCGCCGCTCGGGGCCGTGGTCCATGCGGCTCAGCCGGGTGGAGTTGCACAAGCGCACATCGGGCCACCTGTCCCGCAGCCCGACCAGGGTGTCCACATCGGGGTGGCACAGCCACAGGCGTTCGCGGAGCGATCGCCCGGCGCCGGCTCCTGCCTCATCCACGGTGGCGATCACCGCAGGCGCGGCATCGGGATCCTTCAGGTCGAGCGACAGCTCGAAATCGGTACCACAGGCGTTGTACAGCTCGGCCAGGGTGGGGATGTGGTCGGGCAGCTCGTCGCGGCGGCAGTCATGGATGGGGCGGCGGCGTCTCAGCCGACCCGAGCGCACCCATCCGTCGTGGTCCAGCACAGCGTGGCCGTCGGCGGTCACCCACACGTCGCTCTCCAAGCCGCCAGCCCCCATCTCCAACGCCAAGGAGAACGCCGCCAACGTATTCTCCCGCTCCTGGGCCCGAGCCCCCCGATGGGCAAACCCGATCGGGGGCACGCGTAGCGGGGCGATCCGGGAAGCCATCGGTTCATCTTGCGCTGCTGGCTGGCGATGCAACAACCCCACCGGGGAATGGGAGCGGTAGCCTCGGAGCGTGGGAAACCTCGGATGGGCCGAAGTGGCGGTGATCGTGGTGGTAGCCCTTGTGGTTCTGGGGCCGGACAAGCTGCCGGGAGCGGCCCGTCAGATCGGCAATGTCATCCGCCAAGTCCGCCGGATCTCCACCGGATTTCAGCAAGAGCTGCAAAATGCCCTGGACGAGCCCATCGAGGCTGAGGCTCGGCGTCGAGGAGAACTGGCCGTAGAGCAGAGCAAAACGGCCAGCGAACCGGCCAGCGTTCCGGCCAGCGAACCGGCAAGCGAACCGGCCAGCGTTCCGGCCATCGAACCGACCAGCGACCCACCGCCGAGTAGCCAGTGAGCGATCCCACCGCGGGCCGCTCCAGGTCCGACGACGGGACCATGCCCCTGATGGGGCATTTGGCGGAGCTGCGAGTGCGGCTCATCAAATGCGTCTTGGCCGTGGTGGCCGGCGCGGTGGTGTGCTGGGTGTTCTACCCCCAGATACTCGACTGGCTGGTCCAGCCCTACTGCGATGTGATCCCCGAAGAAGCGGTGAGTGAAGAGGCCGAAAAACAGAACCTGTTCGGCGGGTGCGAGCTACTGGTGCTCGACCCGCTGGAGCCCTTCTCGGTGCGGCTGATGGTGGCAGGCTATGGAGGGTTGACCCTGGCGATTCCGGTGGTGCTCTGGCAGGTGTGGAGATTCGTTCAGCCCGGCCTCTATCCCCGAGAGCGGCGCCATGCGGCCGCCTTTACCGTGGCTGGCGCCCTGCTGTTCGCTCTGGGGGCCGGCCTGGCCTATTGGAGTATCCCCCGGGCGCTGAACTTCTTGGCCTCAATCGGGGGAGAGGACCTGGTGACCGGATTCTCCCCCGCCAAGTACCTGTCGTTCGTGGTCAAGATGATGGCGGCATTCGGCATCGGCTTTGAGTTCCCCATTCTGCTGGTGTTCTTGCAGCTCGCCGGGATCCTCCACTACCGGCAGCTGATCCGGGGACGGCGCTTCGCCATCGTCGGAATCGTGGCCCTCGTGGCGGTGATCACCCCCAGCGGTGATCCATTCACGCTGATGGTGCTATCGGTGCCCATGTACTTGTTCTACGAGGCGGCCATCGTCATCGGATGGATACGAGACCGCCGAGAACGTCGCCGAGCCGTTGAAGGCGAAGTTGAAGGAGAAGAGGCCCCAGAGGAAGTCGACGCCGATTCAGAAGCCGATGCCGATTCAACGGGGTGAGAATTGGGGGATGCCCGGGGGACTGGGGCCGGATGGCGTGTTGGTTCGCACAGACGCCGAAGCCCGGGCCCTGATTGAAGAAGCCCGACGGGCCAATCGGCCTCTGCCCGAGTTGGGCCTGCTGGGAGGCGACCTGTGCCGGACCCTGGGCGGCCGGGGCGATCCCGATGCCATCCGCTCCCCGGAAGCATGGCGGTTCGCGGTGGACATCGGCGCCGTGTTGCTCGACGGCCGGCTGTTCTGGTTCAGCGCCCACTTGACGGCTCGACGCAGAGGGTGGGCCGGGGAGGCGCTGGTGGCCATGAACGCCGCATGGCGGGGAAGCTGGAATCTGGGTCCCAAGGCCCACCCCGGCGATGGGCTGCTGGACGTCTCCCACGGCCGGCTGTCGACCGGTGACCGGATACGAGCCCGGCGCCGGGTCGGCACCGGGGACCATCTGCCCCATCCCGACATCCGCTACCACCGCACTGGTGCCTTCCAGACGGTGCTCGATAAGCCGCTGATGGTGGAGTTGGACGGCCAACCGGTTCAGCGGGCCGCCAATCTGTCGATTCGAGTGGAGCCGGCCGCGCTCATTGTTGTGGTGTGACGGAGGACCGCATAACCGCGATGACTCCCGACAAGACAAGTAGCATTCGCCCCGTGACACCCGATGTGGTCAAGCAGCAGATGGCCTCAGAGGTCGATGCCCGAGCCTCCCGTCTGCTCAGCGTCTCCCACCAGGTCCACGAGACCCCCGAACTCTGTTTTGAGGAGCACGCCGCCCACGATCTGCTCTGCACCGTCTTGGAGGACGAAGGACTTGACGTGCAGCGGTCGGCATTTGACCTGGACACGGCGTTCGTAGCCACGGCAGGCAGCACCGGTCCCCACGTTGCGGTGATCTGCGAGTACGACGCCTTGCCCGAGATCGGACATGCCTGCGGCCACAACATCATCGCCGCCGCCGGGCTGGGTGCCGGGTTGGCCGCAGCCGCTTTGGCCGACAAGTTGGGGGGACGCATCAGCATTGTCGGCACCCCTGCGGAGGAAGGCGGCGGTGGCAAGCAGTACATGCTGGAGAGAGGGGCCTTTGACGGCATCAGCGCGGCCATGATGGTGCACCCCGCCAATCACGAGCTTGTCCGTATGAACACCATCGCGGTGGAGCAACTCGAGGTGACTTACACCGGTAGGCCGTCCCATGCCTCGGCGTCACCTCATCTGGGGCGAAATGCCCTTGACGGCGCGGTGCTGGGGTACATGAACGTGGCCGCGCTTCGCCAGCACATACGGCCCGATGAACGTATCCACGGAATCTTCACTCGGGCCGGGGACAAACCGAACATCGTTCCTCACGATGCCGCGGCAGAGTGGTACGTCCGCTCTCCGAAGCTAGACAGCCTGGCCGCGTTGAAAGAGCGGGTGGTGGCCTGCCTCGAAGCCGGTGCGGCGGCGGCCGGAGTAGACATCGAGTGTCGCCGCGAAGCGCCGATCTTCGCCGATTTGATCGACAGCCAGGTGCTGCTGGATTTCTACGCTCGCAATGCCTCCTCGATGGGGCGGATCGTCCGCGAGCCCAAGTCGTCGGCCGCCGTTGTGGGCAGCACCGACATGGGGAATGTGAGCTACGCAGTGCCCTCAATCCATCCCATGATCAAGGTCGCGCCAGAGCATGTGGCCATCCACACCCCGGAATTCGCCCACTACGCGGAATCGGAGAGCGGCGATCAGGCGGTGCTCGATGGGGCGAAGATCATGGCCATGACGGTGGCTGATTTGTGGTTGGATCCCGGCGCCTTAGACCGGGCTGCCGAAGAACTGGCTCAAAGCCTGCAATGACCCAATACGTCGCTGAACAGTTCAGCAGTGACGAGGCGGACATCCTCCGCCGGTATTTCACCAACCTCGACCAGCCGGTGTTCGCGCTGGTGAACCTGCCGGAGGTGGTCAAGGGCGCGCTGTTCGCCCGCTACAGCCGCTCGGCCAAGTCACTGCGGCGGCTGTTTTTGGACGAGTTTGTCGGCGAGTTGGACATCAGCGGCGACATGACCATCGATGCCACCGTCGGCCTCAGACGGGCCGAGGAGCTCTACGATCGGGTGTTCTTCGAGTACGGGGATGACTCGGTGGCCCAGCTGGGCGGCGTGCACTTAGCCTGCGAGCAGGCCTCCAACATCTTGACCAAGGTGCTGGAATGGGGCCGGCTGATGTCGTATTTGGAGCAGTCCACCCGATACATCGACTATCTAGCCCGGATCGGGGGGCGCTATCGCTACTACCGCGACCCCCAGGTGGGGGAGTCGCCCATTTCGGGACGCTACGTGAGCGACCTGGACCGGATGTTCGAGTCCTACGGCCAACTCCTGCCGGCCATGACCGATTTCTACCGCCAGCACACCCCCAAGGACTCCAATTCTTCTGACTTCGCCTACCGCCAAGCGGTTCGAGCCAAAGCACTGGACGCGGTTCGGGGGATGCTGCCGGCGGCAACCGTGTCAAACGTGGGCATCTACGGCACCGGGCAGTCGTACGAGCTGCTCCTGCTGCGGATGCGGGCTCACGATCTCCCCGAGGTCCAGGCGTATGCCGATCTGATGCTGGGCGAACTGCGCAAGGTGATCCCCTCATTCCTGAAGCGAGTGGACCTGGAGGATCGGGGGGTGGAGTGGACCCGCTATCTGGGCGACGTCCGGGAGTCGGTGGAGAGCGTGGCCGAGGAGCTGGTGCCCCCGGATTTGCCCGCCGATGACGTCCCATCGGTTCGCCTGGTGGACTTCGACCCCGAAGCTGAGGTCAAGATGGTGGCCTCCATGCTGTATCCCTACACCCACCTGCCCGAGGAACAGCTCGAGCGGGAGGTGAGGGCCATGGGCGTCGAAGACCGGATGTCGGTGGTGCGGGCCTACGCGGGGACGAGGGCCAACCGACGCCACAAGCCGGGGCGGGCCTTAGAACGGCCCTTCTATCGGTTCGACATCCTGTCGGACTACGGCGCCTTTCGAGATCTTCAGCGTCATCGAATGCTCACCATGGAGTGGCAAAGGCTCACCCCTCAACACGGGTTCACCCGCCCTGAGGCGGTAGAAGCCGCGGGCTGCGCCCCAGTGTTCGACAAGGTCATGGAGCGCTCTGAGGCTCTCTACCACCTCTTGAATCGAGACTTTCCCGAGCAGGCCCCTTACGCGGTGTGCTTCGCCTACAAGGTGCGCTTCGCGATGAGCTTGAACGCCCGAGCGGCCATGCATCTCATCGAGCTGCGTACCACCCCCCAAGGCCACTCCGTGTATCGGAAAGTCGGTCAAGAGATGTGGCGGCTCATCAGAGACGAGGCTGGTCACGCGGCAATCGCGGAGATGATGAGGTTCGTCGACCTAAGCGAGGAGCCCCCCTTGGGCCGCTTGGACGCTGAACGCCGAGCCGAACAGCGACGCCAAGTCGAAGAGCGGGCGTAAGCCCACACAATATTGACCTGTAATGAATATTGATGGCTAATGAGCACACATCGCGGGGCAGGGGTGTCTATGATCCGCGCTGATCGCAATACCTGAGAACAGCAGGCCGTAGTCAGCATCGGGAACCTCCGGATGTGGATATGATCCGCGCTGATCGCAAAACCTGAGAAAGGGACCAGGGGAGAATGACTGACCCTGACGAGCACGAGGACATCCCCGAAGAGGAATTCGGTGATGGTGACATCGAAGATGACCTCGACGGCGAATTCGATGGTGAACTCGACGACGACCTGGATGGTGGCCTCGACGACGATCTGGACGAAGACCTCGACGATGACTTGGACGAAGACCTCGAAGACGAGGAAGAAGAAGCCGACAATGGACCGACTCGCAACTCAACGATGTCTGACGACGAGGAGGGTGACGGGGAGGACATTGACCCCGACAACGTGGAGGCCGATCTCGACACCATCTTGAAGGATCGCCTGGCCGCGGGGGACGACGAGGACGAGGATGAGGACACCCCCGACCCAGTGCCGGAGACCGCGGGCCAAGTCGCACCCAAGCGGGACAACGAGTGGATGTGCGAGGGCTGTTTCCTGATCGTCAGCTCCAGCCAGTTCGGCCCTCGCAGCAACCCCCGGTGCCCGTCGGGGGAGGAGCCCTGCCCATCGCTGGCCCGGTTATGAGCTCGGCAGAAAACTCCAATTCCTCCCGGGAGGCGCTGGACCGGATGCTCGATGCGCTGGTGTTCGCGCCTTTGGGGCTCCTATTGGAGTCGGACAAACCGAGCGCGGAGCTGGCCGCTCAGGGCCGTCGACAAGTGGAAGCAGCTCGGCTGCTGGGGCGCATGGCTTTGGGCCACTCCTCTGCCCCGACCGATTCCCGCGCCGATTGTCCCGATCCTAAGCCTGGTTGACCAGTGAGTGAGCGGCCAAAAGACGGCGCGGCCCGACCAGCCCGTACCGAAGAGATCGGTGCCATAGCCGGATTGGCTCGGGAAGCTCGTCGCGAAGCCCTGGATTACCGGGGCGGAGATCGATGGATGGCCACCGAGGCCGCTCCAGAGCCGCTTGAAGACCATCTCGCCGGGCTAATTGCTGATCCTGAGGCGATACTGGCGGCGGGCATCTGGGACGACACGGTGGTGGGATACGGATGGGCCCGGCGGATCGTCCGCCTGGACGGATCGCCGATCGCCCGGATCGAAGAACTGTTCGTCACCCCGGAAGCCCGCTCGGTAGGAGTGGGGGAGTCGCTGTTCGACAGTCTGATGCAGTGGGCCCGCGACCAGGAGCTCGTGGCGATCGACGCCTTCGTGTTGCCGGGCCACCGCGAAGCGAAGAACTTCTTTGAGACGTTCAAAATGACCGCCCACGCTCTGATCGTCCATACCCGGCTTGACCAAAACCAGGACTCATGAGCGGGCCGGAGTTATGTGTGGGGGCGGTAGTGGTAAACGGCGACTCCATTCTGCTCATCCGCCGAGGCACCCCGCCGGGGGAGGGCCTGTGGTCGGTGCCCGGTGGCCGCGTGCAGCGGGGAGAGAGTCTGGCCGATGCTGCCCGTAGGGAGCTTCTTGAGGAAACCGGGCTAGATGGGGAGGTGGGCGAGGCCGTGGGCTGGACCGAGCTCATCGGCCGTCGGCGCCATTACGTGGTAGTGGACTTCTGGGTCACGGTGCCACCCGATGCGGCGCCGACCGCGGGTACCGATGCAACCGACGCGGCATGGGTGGCCCTCGACGAGTTGGAGGAGTGGGACCTGGTCGACGGCCTGCTTCAGTTCTTGGCCGATCGCCGGGTTATCTCCGGCCAGCGGCCTGAGCACCGTTGAGCGAAGTTATCTCCGACTAGCGGCTTGGGCGCTGGCGTCGCGGCGACCGCGTCTGGGAGGCGGGGTGGGTTCCAGGCCGAACAGGGCAGCGATATGGGGCACCCGCTCTGACAGCTTTGTGACTTCGGCCAATAGCTCCTTGTCGGGATTCTCTGGGATTCCCTGGGGCTGAACCGTTCGGCGCACCGGCGAGAACGCCACCGCACCCAGTACGGTGATCCAACGCTTGGACGGTGTGTCGCTGGCCAAAGCGGCGCTGGCCGCCTCGGTCAACCGGTTGACCATGTCTTGAGGAAGGGGCACTCCGGCTTTCGGGGGCCGTGAACTGAGCCTCAGGGCCCGCACCATTCGACCATCGGCCAGCGTGGCCGCCACCTCGGCCAGCCATTCGGCGTGCTCCCGGTCGACTCGCTCGGTGAGCTTGTTGCGCAGTTCTTCGGCCATCGCCTTGGCCTCATCGTCGGTTGCCCCGTCCTCAGCGGCGACCACGACCGACCGCAGATCGCGCAGGTCAATGTCGTCGATTTCGGCTAGCGCGGCCTCCACCCGATCTCGCCACTCTGCGGATCGCATTTGAGGGAGCAGCTTGCGGGCTGCGGCCAAGAACTCGTCGGCAGACTCGGAATCGGACTTCTTTTCTTTGCCGTCTCGCCTTGGCGGTTTGGTTTTCGCCTCGGTTTCGGGAGCTTCCTCCGGCTTGGCCTCAGAGTCCGCCTCAGACTCGGGTGCTTCCTCCGGCTTGGCCTCGGCCTCAGACTCAGAGGCCTCCTTGGCCACCTTCTTCTTGGCTTGGGCGGCGTCGCGGGCCTTCTTGCGCTGGTCCCGCAGGGCTTGTTCCACCGAGGCGATGCCGTCTCGCATCATCTTCTCGGCCACTGGCTTCTGCTCTTCGGGCAGGCTGTCGATCAACGCCTGGCGGTGGGTGCGTGCGGGGCGCAGGCGCTTGGCCTTGGGACGGTCATCGTCTCGGCGAGCTTCCCGGCGATCACGATCCCGGCGATCGCCCCGGCCGCGGCGGTCCTGACGTCCCCTTCGGTCGCCGGAGTCCCGGTCTCGGTCTCGGTTCTTGCGATTGGCCACCAACTGGGTGGTCACCAGCGGCTGATCTCGGCCCGAACCCAAGATCTCCAAGGTCTCCGGCAGGGGACGCTTGGCCTTGGGTTCGAAGGCCTCGATGATCTCGATGCCGTCCATGTGGAACTCGGCCTCGACGGTCAGCTCATCGCCCACTTTGGCCGCAAAGGCGATCAGATCGCCCGCCATCTCGCCCTTCGGCTCACGTGCGCCCGCGGCCCGCCATGTCCAAGACCCATCGGGCCGCTGGCTGGTCAGCTCAATCTCAATCCTGCGGGACACCGGCGGTCACGCTACCGCATCGAAGTTCATGGGCAGAACTGCTGGTGGGCTTTCCTCAACAAGGGCCTAGCGCAGTGGTTGCGGGAACTCCCAATCCGCCGAGTTCGATGGCCACGGTGCCCGTCGCCGGGGTGAGACCGGTGAACACCCGCGGACCCCATGGGATACGGGCCTCCACTCGAAGTACGGAACCTCCCCCGGCTTGGCTGACGCAACCGGCCAGGATGGTGCCGTCGAGGCGAGTTGTGTTCACCGTGCTCGCATCGCATCCCCGGCTTCCGCAGCCGTCGACAAAGGCTTCTGCGGCCCGCTCGGCCCGGTCGGCGGCCAGGTTGCGACCAGTGATCAACTCGGCGTGGTCGGCCAACGACCCGCTGGCCACAGCCACCGCCATTCCCAGCGACAAGAGCACAATGGCGGAGTACATCGGCCTAGTCGACCGGCTCGATGCCCATGGCAATTCTCAGCGACAACAGCACAATGGCGGAGTACATCGGCCTAGTCGACCGGCTCGATGCTCGCGGCCAAGACCCGTTCGGTCTTGAGAAGTCGACCCAGCTCTACCGGGCAGCTCACCACCGCAGCCACCGACGGCATCGCGCCGGGACTTTGGGATGGGCGGGGCTGGGAGATCAGGCTGACCTCGAACGCGGCGTCGGTCTGGTTGCAGACCCCGGCGGTGGCGGCCAAGCCGGATTGCTCCACGGTGGCCGCCACCTCGTTCCACCGCGCTCGGGCCGACGGCTCCGCGGTAGTGCCGGTGGCTTCGCCCAGGGTGTCGGCAGCATGTACGGCGGCGGCCTCGGTAAAGGCCGCAGTCCGGTACCGGGCCGTGCCCAGTGTCCCGGCGGCGTCGAGCACCACGATGCCGAGCACCAGCGCAGGCAGAATCAGCAAGAACGCGATGGCGTCGCTCACCGGGCTGCTCTCAACATGAGCCGGGGACGCTGAGGGCCGCGGCGCTGGTGGCCGACCGACAGGCCGTGGCCGTGGTGTGCAGGGCCGATACCCGGGTGGCCAGTGGCGCAGCGGTAACCGAGGCGATGAGGTTGCAGGCGTCGGCCCTCACTTCAACGGCCACCGGTTGCACCGCGAGATGCTCGATCTGGCCCAGCGCCGCTCGGGCCGCGGCCGACTCGGCTTCCGACGGCAGAGCGGACTGGCACTGCCATCCGACGTCAGTCGCCGCCTGGGCCGCGGCCACCGCCGCCGACTGGGCAGCCGCGTCGACCGACAGCCGGGTGACGTGGCGCACGTACAGTCCGGTGACCACTGCCAACATGAACATCAGCAGCACCGCACTGCGCAGGACGACCAGAGACGCGGCCACGGACGGCTACGCACAAGTCTTGGTGCCGGGTGTCCACGTACCCCCCACGGCCTCGCACAGCACCTGCGTTTTGATCCGCGAGTTGTCGATGTTGTCCCCGTCGTCGGGAGCGTTATCGCTGAGTTGGGCGTAGACGATGATGGCCACGATGGCGGCGGCGGCAATGGCTACCACGATCAAGATCATCTGGACAATGGCTGATTGCATGGGTGATTTCTCCTTTGGTAAGGGTGGTACAGGGCAACCGGCGCGCCTCAGAGCACGAAGATCACGGCGGCCATGACGGTGAGACCAGCGACTGCGGCCACCAGGGTGACCGTGGTTCCGATGGCCCGGCTGAGCTGGTCGATCGCCAGGCGTCGCTCGGACTCCAGGGTCCGAACCGATCGGGACAGCGACTTGTCCAACAGGTCGGACGACGCCGCTCCGGCCCGCTCGGCGGCCACTACCGAGGCCAGCAGCGGCTCGGCGGGGGAGCCGGCGATGGCCGCGGTGACTGCGGGCAGCGGATCCCGTCCGGCCTCCAAAGCAGCCCCAATGGTCCCTTGGGCCAGGGTGAAAGCCCGACCCGATACCGTCAAAGCCGCGTTGACCGCGGCTGCGTTGATGGGCTGTCCCGCCGAGGTCAACAGCCGCAGCTTGCGCATCCACTCGAGCACTTTCTGGTCCCGTTCTCGGCGATAGGCCGCCGAGGCCAGCGACCGAATGGCCGCGGGCACCAGGCGCGGCAGCCACGATCCGGCCAACACAGCCAGCGTCAAACCTCCGGCCCAGCCAAACGCCGAAAGCCCGACGAGTCCGCCGACCACAGCACCGCCCGCCGACAGGGTCCAGCTCGCCAGAGATATGTGGTTGGGTGACCACCCAATGGCTGCCGCCTGAATTGACGCCCGGCTGGTGGCGCGGGGCGGGGTCAGCAGCAGTACCGTCACCGCGGCCACCCCCGAGACACCGGCGATAAAGATCATCGGGCTGCTCGCCAGGCTGGGGCCAGCACCCGGGCGCAGATCGCGGCGGTCAGCAGCGCCAAGAGCAGCAGGAACTGCTGGCCGATCGATGAGGTGAGCCAGCGACCCACATCTTTGGCGGCGAAGCCGCTGATGGCCAGCATGCCCACCGCCATCACCACGGTGACCGCGACTTGCGGCATGAGGGCAGCCACATAGCGGTGGAAGTGGCGAGCAGTCTCGGCCGCCTCCATAGCCTCGTCGGCCAAAACACCGGCCAGACCCACCCACTGCGAGCCGCCCCGAAATGCCTCGGCCAGCACGGTGGCCAGCATCTCGGCAATCGGGCGGCGGATGGTGGTGGAGAAGCGGTTGGCCGCTTCGACCAGGCCGCCGGTCTCGCACTCGGCGGCCATCAGCTGGGCAGCCGCACCGACCCGGCCGGGAATCAGCGGCGCGGCCTGGCGGACGGCTTCCACCACGGTGGGCGCCACCAGCGCCTGGTTGGCCAGACCGTTGGTCAACTGGGCCAGTTCGTCGGCTTCCCGCAGACTGCGGCGCGACCTGATCTGAACCGCGATGGCCCAGATGCCTACCCCGGCCAGCACCATGACGGCCACGCCGGTCATTGCCCCCACCAATACCAGCCCGGCGATGAATCCGAATACGACCAGTGCCGCAGACAGCACCGCCCCAGCTCGCAGCGAGCGCCGCTGGGCCAGCAAGAGGTTCCCAATAAGTAGCGCCGAGGGGGTTCCGCCCGACGTTGGCCACCAGACCATCACCATCACGGCGAACCCTGCGGCCAAGGCCGCGGCGGCTTGCCCGGTCACTGACTTCTCATCGACGAAGCCGCCACCGGCTTCGAGGTCGCAGCCGGTCTCTTGTCGGTTCTCGGTGTCGGGCCTTCGGCCGGTCGCAGGTTAATCCCCACTGACTGGTACAGACGCTCGATGTGGCCGTGGGGCCGGCCCACTGGGACCGACCACCGCTGGCCGGGGCCAAGGGCCCAAAGGCACCGGGTGTCAATGACATCTTGGCGATCGTCGTAGCTGACGATCTGAGTGACATCGGATATGACCCGCTCACCGAGTTCGTTGCGGCCCATCCACACCAGCAGATGGACGGCGATGGCGATCTGCTGGCGGGCGAACCGAGGGTCCGCCCCCTCGCCGCACGCGTACGACACCAACTTGGCCAGCACCCCTGGACCGGGCTGGCTGTGCAGCGTGACCAGGCAGCCGTTGAGCCCGCTGCTCATGGCGTCGAGCAGCGCAAGGGTGCCTTCGCCTCTCGTCTCGCCGATCACCAGCTTGGACGAGTTGGCCCGCTTGGCGTCGCGGATGTGATCGCTCATGGTGACCCTTCCGACACCGTCGTTGTTGGCATCCCGGGTGAGACGCTCAAAGCTGTTGGGGTGGATGTCGTACTGGGCCAAGCGGAGCTCCGGAGTGTCCTCAATGGTGTCGATCCTCTCCGAGCCGTCGACGGTGGCCAGCAGGGCCTGACAGAGGGTGGTCTTGCCGCCACCCATGGCCGCGGCCACCACGATGTTGGCCCTTATCGGACCGGACACCGCCCCGGCCAAGATCTTCTGAAGCGATGGTGCGGCCACGTTGAGGTCGTCCAGTGTGGCTTTGCCGGCCATGTTCGACCTCAGCACCATGGTGGGGGGATGGCACATGAACGCTTCGGCGTGCAGCCGCCACCGGTCGCCGAGGCGGATGTCCAGCCGGCTGTCGAGCATGTCGAAACGCTGGGGCTGCCCTCCGGAGAAGCTGGCCAAGTGCCGGGCCGTCTCGATCAGCTCGTCATTGGACGCAAATGGAGAATTCCGGCGTTCGCGCTGTCCCTCGGCACGGTGGACGATCATGCACTCGCCACCCCGGATTTGGAACTCCTCGACTCCGGTCTCTCCTAGCAGATCGGCCAGCCGGGTCTGGGCGGCCTGCGAAGCCGACCACAGGTGGGTCTCGCGGTCGAGCGGGTCGAGCCGGCGGGGGGCGACGGCGGTCCATGCCATGCGACGCCCGAGCCGGAGCAGCCGACGGCGGTGACTCCGAGTCGGTGAGGTTGACACCCAGAGCGTGAAGACCCGCTGGCGGCCAAGCCGATCGGCATCGGGCTGATCGTCGGACACGACCACCGACACAATCGGGGTGGAGCGTCGAGCCCCCGTGTCCAGCCGAAGCTGGGAGCGGA
>JAJDTA010000048.1 GCA_022827405.1 Acidimicrobiia bacterium | reverse complement strand
ATCGTGGACCGGGCCAAAGACCTGGTGATCCGGGGCGGCGAGAACATCGCCTGCGCCGAGGTGGAGAACGCCATCTACCAGCACGACGCGGTAGCCGAGGCCATAGTGTTCGCCGTCCCCGACGAACGCCTCGGAGAAGTCCCCGGCGCGGCTGTCGTACTGCGCCCCAAAATCGAACTCGACGCCGACACCCTACGAGCCCACCTCGACGGCCTAATCGCCTCCCACAAGATCCCAACCCACATCTGGTTCCAAAAAACCCCCCTCCCCCGCAACGCCTCCGGCAAATACCTAAAACGCGAGGTCCGAGAGAACCTCCTCAACTCTTAAATCCAAAGGCAGGCGAAACCCGGGTAAGGCTGGCAGGTGACGCCGAGACAATGACGCGAGTAGGCGTGGTGGGGGGTGGCCCGGCTCAGGGCGCCCGCCGCCCGGACTCCATGGAGGACGGCGGGCTGGGCCGGGACAGGACCCGCCGCCACGCCGGTTCGCTTACCAAACAGAGCCCGCCAACCAAGTGGATTCTCAACAAACTCCGGTAGCATCGTCAACGTGACCACCGCCACAGAAGACCGCTACACCATCATTTCTTCCGACTGCCACGCCGGAGCCAATCACAAGACGTATCGGGAGTACCTGGAGTCATCCTGGCACGACGAGTTCGACGCCTGGCGGGGCAAGTACCGCAACCCGTTCCGCGACCTGCAAGACGACGGCCGGTCCCGCAACTGGGACAACGACCGCCGTATCTCCGAGCAGCACACCGACGGGGTGGTGGCCGAGATCACCTTCCCCAACACCGTGCCCCCCTTCTTTCCCACCGGCACGCTGATCGCCCCCCAGCCCACCGACAAGGACCTTCCCCGCCGCCTGGCCGGGATCCGGGCCCACAACCGCTGGCTGGCCGACTTCTGCGCCGAGTACCCCGAGCGCCGGGCGGGCATCGGCCAGATCTTCCTCAACGACATCGACGAGGCCGTGGCCGATGTGAAGTGGATCGCCGAGCACAACCTGCGGGGCGGGGCGCTGATCCCCAGCATTGCCCCCAACTCCGACCTGCCTCCACTGTTCCACCCCCGCTACGACCCGGTGTGGGCGGCGTGCGAGGAGCACGACGTGGTGATGACCCTGCATTCGGGCGGCACCGGGATGCCCGACTACGGCGACTCCCCCGCAGCCGGGCCGATGTTCGTGATCGAGACCCCGTTCTTCTCCAACCGATCCATGTGGCACCTCATCATGGGAGGGGTGTTCGAACGGTACCCCGGCCTCAAAGCGGTGTTCACCGAGCAGGGCTTCGGCTGGGTGCCCGACATCTTGCGCCGCCTCGACGGCCTACACGCCCAGATGTCGATGACCGGGCGCACCGGCGAGCTCGGCTTCTCCGCCGACTCGGTGCTGCCCGAGAAGCCCAGCTTCTACTTCGATCGCAACATCTGGATCGGCATCAGCTTCCCCGGCCCCAACGAGATGCGCCTGCTCGACCGGGTGGGCGACCACAAGGTGATGTGGGGCTCCGACTACCCCCACGTGGAGGGCACCTACCCCTACAGCCGAGAGGGCATCCGCTTTGCCCTACACGACCGGGACGAGGAGTCGATGCGCCGCATCCTGGCCGGCAACGCCGCCGACGTGTACAACTTCGACCTCGACGCCCTGGCCCCCCTCGCCGCCGAGCACGGCCCGACAGTGGCCGAGATCTCCGAGCCCCTCAGCGACATCCCCAAAGACGCCACCTCCCCCGCTTTCTGGGGCAAGTAGGGCTAAAGCCAGCACCAGCTGAGCTCATTTCCGCCGAAGGCCGCAACCAGAAAGGCACGCTCATGGTGAAAGACATCCGCGATGTGACCCCCGACCAGCATTGGGATGCGTTCGAGGAGATCTGGACGGGGCTGATGTCCTACCGGTACCTCAACAAGACCACCCCGTCGCTGGACACCGGGTTTGCCGACGACGAACTGGAGTCGATGCCGCTGCGCCACGACATGCGCAACGCCCACGGCGGGATCATGGCCGCCCCCCTGGCCATCGGCTGTCCCGAGCCGAGTTGGAACGACGACCAGGTGGTGCCCGCCCCGGTGGTGTCGTTTACCCAGATCCTCGACGACGCCCGGGGGGTGGAGCGCATCGAGGTGCTCCGCGAAGTGATCAACTTTGGCCGCACAATGGGATTCACCCGCTCCAAGGTGGTGGATGCCGCCGACCACACCAGAGTCATCTCCACTTCGGCTGGAATGGGAGTGAGCCTGGGGGACGTGCCCGACGGCTACGAGGCGGTGGACAACCCGCTCATCCCAGTCGAAGACTCCCCCGACATGCCCCGCCTCCACGAGGTGTTCGGCGTCACCAAGGGCGACGACGGCTGGTACCGGCTCCCCGAGCTCACCAAGGAGACCTCTGCGCCCCACGCCGCCCTGCACCTCGGCCCCATCCACATCGTGTTCGACATCACCGCCCACGAACTGGTTGAGCAGGCGGCCGGCACCGACCGCATTCAAGTGGAGAGCTGGTACGTAATGTTCGTCAAGCCCGGCCTCATCGGCCCCTTCCGCTGCGAGGCCGAGGCCATCACCAGCCGCAGCGGCCGCATCAACGTCAACCTCACCCTGTTCGACGAAGGCCGCGGTGACCGCACCATCACCACCGGCTCAGGAGTATTCCGGGTGGTCTAAACCCGCCCCCACAATTGAGCAGCCACCCCACCACCCGCCCGATACCGTGGGGCCAGGCCCGGGTGGCGGAATAGGCAGACGCAGGGGGCTTAAACCCCCCAGCCTCCAAAGGAGGCGTGTGGGTTCGACTCCCACCCCGGGCACTCAAGGAAAGGCGGCGCTATGTCGGGCGGCTGCGGCGGAGGCCTTCTACGTCGGCTAGGTCTTGGGCTCGGCCGGCAGCCAGCTTGTTCTTCTTCTGGTCTTCCAAGCCGATGAAGGGAACCGCCAACGAGTCGAGCACAATATCGGCGCGCCGATCCCAGCATGACTCGAAATCGACTCCGGCGATGCTGGTCAAGATGTCGATCCGGTTCGGCGGATACCCTAACTGCACCACTT
>JAJDTA010000170.1 GCA_022827405.1 Acidimicrobiia bacterium | reverse complement strand
TGATCTGCCGACTCCAGGCCCAGAGCTACAACCTGCCGTTCATGCCCACCAAGGCCGGACTCGGCACCGACGTGCTGGGTCTGCACGCCGAGAGCGGCGCGGTGCGCGAGGAGAAAGACGGCCCCACCGGCGAGCACTACGTGGCCTGCACCCGCCTGCCGGTGGATGTCGCCCTGGTCCACGCCCACGAGGCCGACGAGCGGGGCAACACCAGGGTGAATCCCAAGTTGGTGTGGATGGACAACGAGATCGTGAACGCGGCCGCCCGCACGGTGGCGTCGGTGGAGCGGGTGGTGGACACCGCGGCGTTCACGGCCGAGCCGGAGCGCACGACGTACCCGAGGTTCATGATCGACACGGTGGCCCCGGCCCCGATGGGCGCCTACCCCTGCTCGAGCTTCCCCGACTACGGCCATGACTCCGGATTCTTCACGGAATACTCCCTGGCGGCCCGCGACCGGGAGACGTTCACCCGGTTCTTCCAGGAACGAGTGGCAGGGCCGGACACCTGGGCAGACTTCCTGACCGTCAACAGCGTGGCGACAGGGGCCTCAGCATGAGCACACCGGTTCCTAGCTACGACTGCACCCTCGACGAGTTGATGGTGGTGACATTTTCCCGGGCCATGGCTAACGACACCCGGGCGTTCAACGGCGCGGTGTCGTTCATCCCGGTGTGCGGCTACCTGTTGGCCCGACGCACCCACGCCCCCGAGTTGGTATGGGCCGCCAGTTCCATTGCCGTCGACGCCGACCCCGATGAGATCGGAGACTCCACCCTGTCTGACTCGCTGTGGGGCGGGGCCTCCATGCTGAGCAACTCCCCGTTCGACTTCTGGAGCTACGCCCAAGGGGCCCGCTACAACACATTCGCCTTCCGGGGCGCGCAGATGGACGCCTATGGCAACGTGAACAACACGGTGATCGGCCCCTACGACGCCCCCAAGGTGCGCTTGCCCGGCGGCGGAGGCATGGCCGATCTCGGGGCCATGATCCCCCGCATCTACCTGTGGTCGTCCACCCACGACCCCCGCACCTTCGTAGATCAGCTCCACTTCCGCTCCGGCATCGGCTGGGGCGACGGCGGCGACCACCGCGAGCGCATGGGCATGCCCGGCGGACCGCAGCTGTGCATCACCAACCTATGCGTGTTCGACTTCGAACCTTCCAGCAAGCGGATGCGCCTGGCATCGCTGCACCCCGGCGTGAGCGCCGAGCAGGTTCAGGAGGCCACCGGATTCGAGGTGGTAATTCCCAACGGCGATATTCCCACCACCGCGGAGCCCACCGCTGAGGAGCTGCACATCCTGCGCACCGAGGTGGACCCGACCAGCGCCCGCCTCCGGGAGTTCTAGGCCATGCAGGTACCTGGATCTGTAGCTCTGGTCACTGGCGGCGCTTCCGGATTGGGCGCCGGGGTGGTTCGCACGCTGGTGGACAAAGGCGGCCGGGCCGTGATCTTGGACCTGCCCTCCTCAGCCGGTGAGGCCATGGCCAATGACATGGGCGACGCGGTGGCCTTCGTCCCCGTCAATGTCACTGACCCTGATGATGTCGGGCAGGCCGTGGCCGCGGCCAAAGAGATGTTTGGCCGGGTCGATCTGCTGGTGAGCTGTGCAGGGATCAGCTCCGGGCAGCGGGTGGTGTCCCGCGACGGCACCCCAAATTCCTTGGACCACTTCCGCCAACACATCGAGGTGAACCTGATCGGGCTGTTCGACGTGGCCCGCCATGCGGTTTCGGCCATGTCGGCCAACGAGCCCAACGCAGACGGTGAGCGGGGCCTCATCGTCAACATCGCCTCCATCGCGGGCTACGAGGGCCAAGTAGGCCAGTCGGCCTACGGATCGTCGAAGGCGGGAGTGATCGGCCTGACCTTGCCGATGGCCCGCGATCTGGCGGTGTGGGGCATCCGGGTGCTGACCATCGCACCGGGCACCATGGACACCCCCATGCTGGCCACCCTCAACGAGGAGTTCATCGCCAAGCTGGTGGAAGACAACGTGTTCCCCCACCGACTGGGCACTCCTGCTGATGTTGGCTCGCTTGTCGTTCACTTCATGGAGAACGCTTTTCTCAACGGCGAAGTGGTGCGCTTGGACGCAGGACTGCGGCTCACCACGCGGTGATCCACCGGGCCGGCGGGTCCTGTCACCTGCGGCGGCTTGGCCGTCGGAGCGGCCAAGTCCGCCTCCGGCGCCACCCACCGGCCCTCTCGTCGATTCTTGCTAGGCCAGCATTCCGCCGTCGATTACCAGGACGGCTCCGGTGATGTAGGAGGCGGCTGGGGAGGCCAGGAAGGCCACCGGCAATGCCACTTCCTCAGCGGTGGCCCAGCGGCCCAGCGGAATGCCGATGCCGGCCTCGGCCACCACGGCGTCTTTGTCGTAGCTGTCCCAGCCGCTGGTGTCTACAAAGCCGGGGGCCACTGCATTCACCCGCACGCCGTGGGGGGCCCACTCCCGGGCCAGCGCTTTGGTCTGCTGGAACAGGCCGCCCTTGGCCGCCGAATAGGCCGCCATGCCGGGCAGATGGCGCAACCCCGACAGCGAGCCCACGTTGACGATGCTTCCCTCGCCCCGCTCGATCATCGAACGGCCGAACGCCTGCGACACTAAGAACGGCGCGGTCAGGTTGAGGGCCACGGTCTTCGACCAGCCCGGTTCATTGATGTCGAGCACCGGGGCGGTGAAACGGGCCCCGCCCGCGTTGTTGATGAGGATGTCTATGGGGCCTATCCCCTCGCCAATGGCCTCGGCGGCGGCTGACACTGCATCGGGATCGGTCACATCGCAAGGGGCCGCGGAGACTTCTGCGCCGCCTGCCCGTAGCTCGCCAGCCAACTCCTCCAGCCGCTCGGCCCGCCGGGCCACCAGCCCGACTCGGGCCCCCTGCTCAGCCAGAGCCCGGGCGATGGCCCCGCCGATGTCGCCGGTCGCTCCGGTGACCACTGCGCCCAAACCCTCCAGAGGCCGCGCCGTGCTCATGTCAGGCTCACCGGCAGGTGCTCCAAACCTCGGCTCAGCATGGTGGGCACCCACACCTCGGGCTCAGGCCCCAGCTCCAAATTGGGCAGGCGGCGGACCAGCGCCTCCAGGGCGATCGTCCCCTCGAGGCGAGCCACCGACGCGCCCAGGCAGAAGTGCAGCCCGAAGCCGAAGCCGATGTGGTTGTTGGGGTCGCGGGAGATGTCGAATCGGTCGGGCTGGTCGAAGGCCTCGGGATCCCGGTTGGCCGCGTGCTGCACCAAATACACCATGTCGCCCGCGGGGAGCGTCTTGTCGCCCATGTCCACCTCATCGGCCAGGGTGCGGACCTCCATCTTGGACGGCCCGTCGAACCGCAGGATCTCCTCCACCGCCGGCTTGATCAGCGAGAGGTCGTCCCGCAGCTTCTGAAGCTGGCCGGGATGGTTGAGCAGCACCCGAATGCCATTGCCGATCAGGTTGGTGGTGGTCTCGTGGCCGCCGAAGAGGAACAGCACGCAATTGGCCACGATCTCGGGGTCTTCCAGGCTGTCGTCGCCCTCTGATGCCTCCACCAGGTTGGAGATGATGTTGTCGGCTGGATGCTGTCGGTAGTGGGCCACCAGGTCGCCCAGGTAGGAGGCCAGTTCAACCAGCCCTTGCTGGGCCCGGGCCCGACGGTCCCCCACGCCGCGGGCGCCAAACACCAGGATCATCACATCGTCGGACCAGTCTTTGAACCGGTCGCGGTCTTCGGCGGGCACCCCCATCATCTCGGCGATGACCACCGCGGGGATTGGATAGGCGAAGTCCTCGATCAGGTCGAAGTGCTCCTTGTCGGACAAGCCGTCGATCAGCTCGTCGACCACGCCGTTGATCCGATCCCGCCAAGCCTCCACCGCTCTGGGAGTGAACGCCCGGCTCACCAGCCGCCGCAGCCGAGTGTGGTCGGGGGGATCCCGGAACACCAGCCAGTCCATCAAGATGTCGTAGGTGGGCTGGCGCTGGGCCTTCTGCTCGTCGGTCAAACGGTCGTAGGCCGCGCCGATGCGCTCTGAGGAGAAGCGGGGGTCCCGCAGGGCGTCGAGCACGTCGTCGTAGCGGTGGATGAACCACGCCCGGTACTGCTCATTCCAGTGGACCGGGTCGTGCTCGCGGAGCACAGAGAAATAGGAATGGGGATCGGCGATCCTCTCGGGCGATAGAACCTCGTCGTCGATGACCGCGGCTTGCTGGTCGCTCACCGGATCAGCCCACCTGCTCCAGCACGGTCACCACGCAGGCGTTGCCGTCGATTCCCGCGGTTCCCCCGCCCATGGTCTCCACCGCGCCGAGGCGGGCTCCGGGCACTTGGCGGTCGGCCGCCATGCCCCGAAGCTGCCAGACGATCTCGGCTATCTGGGCCAAACCGGTGGCTCCCAGGGGATGCCCCCTCGATAGCAGCCCTCCTGACGGGTTGACCGGCTGGCGGCCTCCCATCGTTGTGTGCCCCGACTCCACCAGCCGGCCACCGCCCCCCAGCTCGCACAGCCCCAGTGCCTCGGTGGTGATTATCTCGCCGATAGTGAAGGCATCGTGTACTTCGAACACGTCGATGTCTTCGACGCTCACCCCGGCCTCTTCATAGGCCCTGGCCGCCGTGTCGGCCACGATGTCCCAGCCCCACACCTTTTCGGTGGTGTGGTCCCACAGTCGGCCCGAGCGCAGTGCGCTGGAGCGGATGGCTACCTCCTGGGCCGGCTCACCAGAACCGCCCAGCGGACCCACCACCAC